>JBAXDH010000001.1:0-99640 GCA_037141055.1 bacterium
CAAAGCGAACTTTTAAACTCAAAGTAAAAGAGTTTGAACCAGAGAAGAAATTGGTGGATTAATGTTCCCTCTTTCAAAAGGTTTCAGGAACAGTTAAAATCTAGCGGACTTGAAGTTCCATCAAAACAAAATTTTTTAACATTAGTAGATTCATCAACTAACATTTATAACTCGTAATATGAAAACAATTTTAGTCATGGGTGCAACAGGACGACAAGGTGGTGCTGTTATAGTTATTTGATTCAATAAAGTCAGGCAAAAAACATCAGATGATTGCCCTTGATTATTGTCAAATTAGTGATGGATAAAGAACTGTATCTGATGTTTAATTGGTTTTATGAAAAAGGGTTTACCGCTAATTTAGAAGAAACAAAAAACAATTTTCCATTGGTTAAAGTTACAACGCTGAAAGAATTTTTACTCAACGAAAAATGGCAACGATGGAATAAAAAAGGAAGCGTTTAAAACAAATTCAAAACAAAGATTATATGAAAAATGCAATCGGAACAAAAGAAAACCCTTCAGTTTTAAAAACACCTCCCCTGACATCGGAATATACCATGCACGTTGATGAAAAAGAGGGTAAGGAAGTTTTAGTTTGCACAGTAGGCAAGACGGTGTTGTTATACGACATCCGTTGTCTGACTGACCTTCATTCAATGCTAAAAAAGCACGGGGACTGGATGGAACTTGGCAGTGCTGATGAGCAGAAACCTGCAAAGGACGGAACGGTAGAAGCTTGGGGACGATCAGAGAAAAATCCAGTTAAAGGTTGGTATGGCCTTAAGAAAGGACTTCGTGGGCGTTTTGGAATGTATATTCCTCCTTTAATGGAAAAACTTGGACTTGCAGAAGTGACACACGATGCAAAGGGAAACAAAATGAAAGCGAAGTAGCAACACAGTCAAGCAGCAGAAATGATCCTTCAGTCCGGGCAATGGATTCAAGCAACGTGGTGTTTCCCGACTGCCGCGGACCCAAAACTAAAATAGCTTTTCCGCTGTTTAACTTTGATTGAATGATGGAAGTCAGTTCTCGGAGTATCATATTTCGATTATAATCCCCAAATGAACCGCGATCCCTGCAGGGGCGTCGGTCAATTAGTAAAATTTAGTATATGTATCATATTAGTCAGGTTAAACCTGACTGAGTTACTATGAGACGTAACATTATTTTACCTTTATATCCTTAAGCATATAAATCAGTATTTTTTTATTGAATTATATTTTAAAGCATATAATATATTATATTTGCATCTGTTTATATCTAAATGCATATAATGAAACGTCTGGCAGAATTTGTTAAAGAACGCAGGAAGGAAGTTCATCTTACCCAGGAGGAATTTGCCGAACGGGCGGGTGTTGCCTTAACCGTAATACGCAAAATTGAGCAGGGTAAAACTACACTGAACATGGAAAAAGTAAATATTGTCCTGAATATGTTTGGTCATGAATTAGCTCCCATAAACAGTAAAGAACTTGCTGAATGAGAAGAGGTAACGTTTATTATAAAGAACATCTGGCCGGGATTGTCACGGAGACCGATGAAGGCGAATATGTTTTTCAATATAATGAGGAATATGTGAAAGAACATCCATCTGAGTTTATTTCCTTTACATTGCCGGTTACCGATCAACCCTACGTTGAAAAACGATTGTTCCCTTTTTTTGAGGGGTTAATTCCGGAAGGGTGGTTGTTAGATATCGCATCTAAAAACTGGAAAATAAAAAGAGATGATCGAATGGGCTTATTGCTGGCCTGTTGTCAAAACTGCATTGGAGCAGTAAGTGTAATGCCAATACCAGGAGAAGATGGAGAATAAGTGTTTATATTGTTATGATCCGGTTAATGGTGCGGTGGATTTTCATGAGAAGTGCTCCTTAAAGTTCTTTGGAACTGCAACCCCTCCCAGGATTCCATACTCAATCGGGGAGATGACAGCATTGGCTAAGGAAGTTGTTGAACGCAGCGTGTCAGTGCCCGGGGTGCAGGCCAAATTATCTATGTCAATGGTGACGGAAGCCAGGGAGAAAGGTGATGAGCGGTTAACAGTGGTAGGAGCACTTGGGGGACAGTACATATTTAAACCACCATCTGAGCGATATCCGGCAATGCCCGAGAATGAACATGTAACCATGCGGATAGCAGAAGCATTTGGGATACGTGTTGTTCCTTCAAGTTTGATACGGCTGGCTTCCGGAGAATTATCCTATATTACCAAAAGAATTGACCGTACTGATATGGGAGAGAAAATACACATGCTGGATATGTTTCAGATCACAGAGGCATCTGATAAGTACAAAAGCTCCATGGAGAAAGTTGGCAAAGCAATTCACAATTATTCAGATAACACAACACTTGACAAGGTCCTCTATCTCGAATTATCCATGTTCTGTTTTTTAACCGGTAACTGTGATATGCACCTTAAGAATTTCTCCATGATTGAAAGTCATTCAGGTTGGCTGTTGGCTCCTGCTTATGACCTGCTCAATGTAGCCATTGTGAACCCGGAAGATACCGAAGAACTCGCGCTCACCATTGAAGGTAAAAAGAAAAAACTCAAAAGGGAACACTTTGAGCGACTGGGCAAAGGAATGGGATTGACTGAGAAACAGATCCAGGGTGTTTTTTACCGGATGATAAAAAACAAGCCAACAGCCGGTGAATGGATCAATAATTCCTTCTTGTCAAAGGAAATGAAAGAAGCATATCTCAAAATCATAGAAGCAAGATACAGACAATTAAACCTAACTGAATCGAATTAACAGAAACAAAAATACGAAAACAATGGCCAGGGCACATTCGTAAGTTGAAGACAATAAAAAAGCATCTGCCTGATAATCCTGCGGGTTTTTTCTTTGGCGCAACTGAAAGTGAGTTCAATCTGGCAAGATTTCTTGGTGATCAGTATCGTTTTTGTTTCGTCTCGTTGCACAAAAAAAGCAAAAGCTATACTTTGCTCTCCCTGGAAGAATTAGAAAATTTAATTGTGACCAGAAGAATTCAGTATCAGATCAACCTGAAAAAGTAGTAAGCATTTCAAGAATCCTGACCACACTCAGGGTATCCATTTTGCAATAGGCAAGCAGGTTCTCCCGTTTCACCCTTATCGATTCAGCATCCTCATCTGAATATAGACTATCGTAGGTCATGCTAGCCGTGCCCCCCTCTTGTATATCAAGATTCCCATATGAAAGGTCCGGGACCATGGCCGGCAGGACCGCTTTCAGCGACCATGATCCGTGCATCTCAGGCATGGTGAGATGTTTTCGTCTGAAAGGCACCGCCAGGTCGGCCATCCGGTTGATCACCCGGTCGATGCCAGCGCCAACTTCCGGAAAATCACGTGCCAGTTCCCTCAGCCGCGTGTTTTCAAATGCTTGGTTCCAGACGAGGATGCTGCCATGGTCCCCGATACGGGAAAGCAGGGACTCGATGAATTCAGGGCGTGGATCACACAGGGGAGTTCCAAGGAATTCAAAGTGATCCAAGGATCCATCTTTCACCTGCTGCACATGCAGGGAATACTGGAAGGGGATCTGCTGGTAGGACCGGCTTTCGTCGTAACGAGGTATGGCGAACTGGATGGTTTCGAAGTCCATGGAGTAGAGAGGGTATTCCAGTTCACTGAGGAATTCGTCCAGGGCATCCTGGTCACGGTTGGCCGGCCGGACATCACCTTCTCCGTCGTTTGTCGGACCGTTTTGCCGACAGAATTCCAGAAAATCGCAGTTGAATGGGTGGTGGCAGTGGTACTCCATCGGAATTTCGGGCATCAAACCCGCCTTGAGCATCTCCTGCTGGGCCATCAGTTTCGTCGGAATATCCTGTTGCATCGGCAGGATTCGTTCAGTCATGTGTTCGATGGTGAATAATTGGCGGATGTCTATCTCACCGCGCCTGACGTACTGGTTGTTCAAGTGTACGAGCGACACTCGTTGCAGCGGCAACCCCGACCGGGTTATCACGTAATACTGGAAGGCCACGTCGTTCACTTGATATTCCTTAACCTGTGTGGAAGCCTTTACTTCGTAAGCCGCCCAGCCATCGACTTCTTTTACAAGGATATCCATGTAGCAAAGGGTCTCCCCGTCGCTGAAGGCGGCTTCGTAGATTACCTTTTGGCCATCACCGATCAGATCTGAAGTATACGTAATTGCTTCGAATATCCCGGAATGGTCACCACGACTGGCATCAACGCCTCCTGGGAATAGTTGCTGTGCAAGCGAACCAATATTGTGCCCAGTGTCAAAAATCTGTTGTTGCGCTTCACTTGTTTCAGATCGTTCTTCGGGTTCATTCAGATGAAGCCAGAGAGATTTGTGGCATTGCATGCCGCGGATGAAAGACGATTTGCTTATGAGTCTATTTCCCATAATGGGGTTTTAATTTGTAAAGGTTAAATATTTATTTCAGATTTCCACACTGATTCAGGTAGAAGAACAATAGATAAATTTTGTTTCTATTCCGAAGAATCTTTTAAACCGTACCTTAATCGAATTGGATGTGTGTCTCATCTGTCAACAGAAACCTGTTTGACTTGTCGAAGTTTAGCCGGATGTAGCCTCGTATGCCGTTTTCGTTTCGCAGGACATTCAGAAACAGTTTTCCTTCGGTGGATATTCCTTTTTCATCCAATTCAATCAGGTAATATTCGGGCCGGTGAATACCAATGATCTTGTTGAATGGGCACGTTAACCCAATCAAGTGGTCCAGATCCTCAAATGCCGGTGGGTCTTTCTCATGGTCCGGCTCCGGAGATTTAACACTCGCCAGTAATAAAATAGGTGTATTGTACTTCAAAGTCAGCATTTTAAGGTTGACCGAAATCTCACGTTCTTCCTGGCTCCGGGAATAGGTCCTTATCTCCTTTGACAGGAATATACTGTTAAGCTGATCAATGAGGATTATGGAATCATCTGGATATTCGGAATGAAAGCGGGCAATAGCGTTATCAATTTCCTCCAGGAAGTGGACATTATTTTCTATGAAAATGTTGATGGCCAAATTGTTTAATTCATTCAGTAACTCGTCATCGTTCACCCGTTGACCATCGCATGGAAGAAGAACAGACCTTAGATCCTTTGCAACAGCAAACGGGCTTTTTATAGGAGTAATAATTAGAACATGATACCTTTTGCTTAATCCGACTCCGAGGTTCAGCATCAGGAGATTGCCACAATTCCCTTTTTTCGAAGCAATAAGAACGAGGTCAGAACCTGAGATACCGCCGATACTTTGATCAATCGAGCTATATCCAGTTTTATATCCTTGGATTTCATAGGATACATTGGCAGGTTCGCCAAGTATAGTTGTAAGCGATAGGAACATGTGAAAAAGGATTAGAACATATTTGATCCTGTAAGAAAACAAATATAGAATGACACTACGCCAATGTGTGACGTGGGCACAAACTTTTATGATCGCATTACACACAATTGACAAATTTCTGAGTGGGCTAGGAAACTGACCAAATTTGAAAAGAGGCCTTATCAAATGGTGAGCATTGATCAGATCGCAGGGAAATATTTTTGACTGAGATCCAAATTTCTTTTTGGATATGATGGGTTGATTCGGGTTCTTTTGAATGATCTTGACCATCTGTAGGGCGAAGTTTCATTTTCCTTTCAGGTTGACCTCTTAGTGCTGGCTGTTTTTCTACCTGTTCAATAAGCTCTTCCAGGATCTCAAGGGTGAAGGGCTTTGCTGAAATAATTAACTTATGGCCCTCGCTCAACACCTCTGGTATATTACCATTTGGTCCAGCCCCGTAACAGTTGTAGCAATACTGGTAGTGAGACTGCATCCCATTAATATGGAAATGAAAAGACACATTGACATCCCTTCCCGGGGGGTCACACTCGGCTACTATATTGATAAAGATTTCTTTTCCCCTCCATTTGAAAGCGACCCGGTTCTGGTAACCATTGCGGTTAAGTTGCCATTGATGAAAGAGTAGTCTTCTCTGTTTGTTCTTTGAATTGTCGGTAGCTTCCATGATAATGATGGTTAAAATTAAAACCAAATGATAAGGGAAACTCAGCGGAACTAGAGGGAAGAATGTTCAGGAACATTTTTTGACCTTTCGATCCGCATTGTTTGACCACCGTTGAGTTCCCACTCGGTTGGTTCCCATTTAAGGAATCTTAATGCAACACAAAAATAGTAAAATTTCTCCTACAGTTTATCTGAAAAAATGCAAAGTGACTTAAAATTTGTGGAAACTACTTCAACCAAATTCGACTGCCAGTTGAGGCTAGACTTAAGTGCTGATGATTGGTGGTGGATTTTTTGTTAAAAGCAGGATAAGTGGAAATCCACCGGGCTTTACATACATGTATTATACATATAACCGATGTTGGCCGTCCATTTTTGGGGAATTATTGAAAAAATGGGTTATTCAACATAGAAATGCCTATAAAATCTATTGTATTGAAGGCTTGATGTTGACTAATAAGACTTGCCTAAACATGGAGGGCATTAGGTGAAGTCTTGTTTACAAGCGTGAAAAAGTGATGAAAAACACAACTTGTATCGAATTTTGATCCTTTGACGGGAGACGAAACCAAGTAATGAAGCGGATGAAACAATCTGAATACAGCTGGCATTAAAACACCCCAAAATGATACATATTAGCGAAATTTGTTACCATTTTGTTACCCATTAAAATGAAAAAGCCCGTAAACATTGACGTTTACGGACTTTCGGTGTAGCGGGGACAGGATTCGAACCTATGACCTTTGGGTTATGAGCCCAACGAGCTACCACTGCTCCACCCCGCAATATATTTTTATAGAACTACGTTTCTAATTGAGTGTGCAAAGATAGCAATTCTATCCGAAGTATCAAAAAACCAGCATTTTTTTTTATGGAGGAAAATTTTACCAGTTCAACAAAGATCGCCGGAAACAAATTTGTGCGAAGTCTGTTGATGTCCTGTGGGAATCCTTTCCCAATGGGTCATCAGGCATGGCTATCATACAAACCCGAATTTTTGCGTACCTTTGCAGCGCTAAAGCTTAAAAATCAGAGTGGTTTCCATCCCGCTGGATGCTGAACCACGTTAACACAATACCATGTCACACAAAGCAGGTTTTGTCTCCATCATCGGGTATCCGAATGTTGGAAAATCAACCCTTATGAATGCCTTACTCGGTGAACGTCTTTCGATTATCACACCTAAGGCACAAACGACCCGTCACCGGATTATGGGGATTTTCAGCGCCGATGATTACCAGATCGTTTATTCCGACACCCCCGGTGTTATCAATCCGCATTATAAATTGCACCGGGCCATGATGTCAGCTGTGTTTTCAGCACTGGATGATGCCGACGTGATCCTGCTGGTAACAGAGCCTGGCAATGATTTTCACCAGGAAGATATTTTACGGAAACTGAAAGAATCGACTTCCCCTGTGATCGTGGTCATCAATAAAATAGACCTCGGGAACATGGAGGTTCTTGAAACTGAGGTGGCAAAATGGATGCAGATCATGGAGAAAGCAACTGTTCTGCCGGTTTCAGCACTGCACAAACTCAATCTTGACCAGGTTTTCAAGGCGATTCTTCATTTCCTGCCCGAATCACCGGCATTTTACCCCAAAGATGAACTGACCGACCGCAGCCAGCGGTTTTTTGTCTCGGAGATCATCCGGGAGAAAATCCTGCTGAATTTTTCACAGGAAGTTCCTTATTCGACGGAGGTTGCCGTGGAATCGTTCAAGGAGGAAATCCATCTTACCCGCATCACGGCAACCATATACGTGTCAAGGGAAACCCAGAAGGGGATTCTGCTGGGTCACCAGGGGGCGGCAATTAAAAAACTCGGTACGGATGCGCGGAAGGATATCGAAGCATTCCTGGGTAAACATATTTTTCTCGAATTACGCGTGAAGGTTGCCAAGGACTGGCGGGAAGATGACCGGGCGCTTAAGAGATTTGGGTACTCCGTTGAATAGAATGCAAGCAATGCAAACAATGCAAACAATGAAAATAATGCAGAGATGCAGGAAATAAAGGGAACCCAAAGAAAAAGGGGTCAGCAGTTTGTTGCAATCACTTTATCACTTCATCACTTTATCACTTTATCACCTGATCACCTCATCACATTAGAAACATAAATCATGACAAATATCATTGCAATTGTTGGCCGTCCGAATGTTGGAAAATCAACCCTGTTCAACAGGTTATGCGGGGGGCGCGAGGCCATCGTTGATCCCACCAGCGGGGTGACCCGCGACCGGCATTACGGGCACGGAGACTGGAACGGGAAGTTTTATTCGGTCATCGATACCGGCGGCTACGTTCACCAGTCGGGCGACATATTTGAAGATGAGATCAAGAAGCAGGTCAAACTGGCCATCGATGAATCGGATGTGATCCTCTTCATGGTGGATGCCAAGGAAGGGCTCACTGCCATGGATGAAGATGTTGCCAAAATGCTGCGCAGGTCGAAGAAACGTGTGCTGCTCCTGGCGAACAAGGTTGACAGTTACAAGATGATCGACGACATTCACGAGTTTCACCGCCTCGGCCTGGGCGAGATCTACTCAATTGCCTCCACAAGCGGCAGCGGGACCGGTGATTTAATGGATGATGTTGTGAAGGGTTTCGTGGAGGTTGAGACAAATGTGGACAACCAGACGCCGCTCGACGATCTTCCAAAGATTGCCATCGTGGGCCGTCCGAATGCCGGGAAATCTTCACTGGTAAACATGCTGCTCGGCAACGACCGGAACATTGTCACCCCGATCCCGGGAACAACCAGGGATTCTATCCATACGCACTACCAGTACTTCGGGCTTGATTTTAACCTGATCGACACCGCAGGCATCCGGAAAAAAGCCAAGGTAACCGAAAATATCGAGTTCTATTCTGTGATGCGCGCCATCCGCTCCATCGAAAGCAGCGATGTCTGTATTTTAATGGTGGATGCCGAGCGTGGCTTTGAAGCCCAGGATCTCAATATTTTCTCCCTGATCGAAAAGAACCACAAAGGGGTGGTGATCGTGGTGAATAAATGGGACCTTGTTGAAAAGGAAACCAATACCCATAAATATTTCGAGGAGGCGATCCTCAACCAGATCAAGCCTTTCAGCGATGTGCCGGTCGTCTTCACATCCGTGGTAACGAAGCAGCGCATTTTTAAAACCGTTGAAACGGCCATCCAGGTATTCAAAAACAGGTCGAAAAAAATCGGGACATCTGCATTAAATGATTTTATCCTGCCGATCCTTGATGCCATGCCACCCCCGGTGACCAAGGGGAAATATGTAAAAATCAAATATGCCATGCAGTTGCCGACTGTTTTTCCATCCTTTGCATTTTTTTGTAACCATCCCCAATACATAAAGGATCCGTACAAGCGTTTTATTGAGAACAAGCTCCGGGAGAAATTTGATTTCAACGGAGCTCCGATGGAAATTTATTTCCGGCAAAAATAATTTTTAATGGAGCCTGGGATCCGCATCGATAAATGGCTTTGGGCCGTCAGGATTTTCAAAACGAGAAGTCTCGCCTCGGAAGCCTGCCGGTCGGGGAAAGTGAAAATCCTGGATCATGCCGTGAAGCCGTCGAGGGATATAAAAAACGGGGAGGTAATTTCAATATTCCTGCCACCGATAACCCGGACTGTCAAAATCCTTGCCCTCCTCGGGAACCGTGTTTCGGCGAAACTTGTACCGGATTTCATGGAAGATCTTACACCGGAAGCCGAATATCAGAAACTTAAAAAGCCGGGGGAAGCGAATTTCGAATTCCGTGAACGCGGAATCGGGCGCCCCACCAAGCGTGAGCGCCGGGAAATTGAATTTCTAAAACTGTATCTCGACGAATGACAGGCGAACGCTTTCCGGGATTGGATGAACTGGCTTTTGAAGGCAGAAATAAGGCCTATGGTGCTTATTACTTCCGGAAGAGTTATCCGAAGCATTTGCTCATCTCGGTTGTTTCAGGGATCATCATCGTAACGCTTTCAGTGCTGGTTTCGTGGCTGACATACTATTTTGAACCCGCCGGGCTGGTTGAAGGGGAAGTGCTGTACGACATGGAATACTATAGCATGAGTGCCCCGCCGGATGATGAAACCAGCAAGGTTGCCATGGCATTTGCGAAACCCGAGGAGGAAACACTGAAGGTGCCGGTGGTGACGGATTCGGTGCGCAGGGAAGAACCGAAACCAATCACTGAAACCCCTGAAAAACCCGATGATGTGAAGTCAAATACCGACTCGGCAGCAAAACCCGGGGGTTCGGGGCTGGGAGAAGGAGTGGGGGAGGATACAGGACTTGCCACCAACATCGATGTTTATCCGCGCTACCCCGGCGGCGATGATGCCAGGCTGTTTTACCTCCGCCGGCAGGTCAGGTATCCTGAAGCAGCTTTGAAAGCGCAGATCCAGGGCGTGGTAAAAGTAACATTTGTTGTTGAAATTGACGGTACAATCTCCCATGTGGAGGTCGCCAACCGCATTGGCGGCGGATGCGATGAAGAGGCGATCAGGGTGACGAAGGAGATGCCCCGCTGGGATCCTGCAAAACGAAACGGACGCCCGGTGCGTTTCCTCGTCCGGATGCCCATCCTTTTCCGGATCCCGGGAAAAACGGCCATAGGGAAATAAAAAAAGAGGCGGGAAGCCTCTTTTTCATTCTGATAAAAATAGGATTATTTCTTTTCAGGAGCAGTTGTTGCAGGAGCAGCTTTTTTGCTGTCTTTTGCGCAACAGCTCGAACCTTTTTTGGCTTCGCTGCACGACGCTTTGGTTTTCTTGTCGCAACCGGCTTTTTCGTCTTTGGAACATTCTTTTTTATCGCCGGATTTTGCAGCTTTATCCTGTGTTTGAGGTGTCTGGGCAAAAGTTAATCCTGCAAACAGAACAACTGCTGAGAATAACAAAACAACTTTTTTCATGGTATCAGGGTTTAGTTAAAGTGATAACTTATTTAGAATACTGCAAAATTACATCAAGTTTTTAATATAAACAACGCCTGCCTGTTAATTTATTGTTAAGGGCGTAAAGGTTTTTACAGAGCCTATTCTTTATCACGGGTATCGATGATGATGGTGACAGGACCATCATTCAGCAGGTTCACTTTCATCATGGCGCCAAATTTTCCGGTTTGGACTTTTTTCCCCAGGAGGTGCTCGGCCGAGCGGATAAACGCTTCATACAGCGGGATGGCGGTTGCAGTCCCGGCGGCCCGGATATAGGAGGGCCGGTTCCCTTTTTTTGTGCTGGCATGAA
Source organism: bacterium (assembly GCA_037141055.1). GTDB lineage: Bacteria > Bacteroidota > Bacteroidia > Bacteroidales > FEN-979 > CAIVAT01. The sequence goes on from JBAXDH010000001.1 coordinate 11,242, forward strand.
GGGTAAACTGGCTGACGATCAGCAAATCACCCCCGGTTTCGAGGAGGGAACAGTTCATGACCCCGTTCGGGTCGTTGAAGATCCTTAAATTAGCTATTTTGGCGCTTAACCATTCAATGTCGGGGTTCCCGTCGCATTCCTCAATTCCCAGGAAAACCAGTAAACCCTGGTCAATCTGGCCCGAAATTTCAGTCCCGATGGTGACCGATGCCTGTGTAACCCGTTGAATGACTGCCCGCAATGGTTATTTTTTATTTCAGAGAAACGCAACGTCGCGCCGTTGTCAAAAATAGAAAAAAGCCGGTTACATTGCCCGGTTGCTTTATTTTTTGCATGCATTTTTTGCATTTTGACGTTTCATTTTTATCGTAGCTTTGCACCATACAATCGGAAAATGACCAAACTGAGCGTCAATATCAACAAAATAGCGACTCTTCGGAATGCACGCGGGGGCGATCTGCCAAATGTGGTGCGTACCGCCCTGAACTGCGAGCGCTTCGGAGCCCAGGGAATCACGGTTCATCCCCGGCCGGATGAGCGGCACATAACCTATAAGGATGTTCTGGATCTGAAACCGGTGCTGACTACTGAATTTAATATCGAGGGTTACCCGTCGCGGTCATTCATCGACCTGGTGATCAGCGTGAAGCCGGCACAGGTTACCCTGGTTCCTGATCCTCCGGGAGTTCTCACATCAAATGCCGGATGGGATACTGTTCAGCATGAGTCATTTTTGCGGTCGGTCGTAGAGGAGTTTCATCAGCACGGAATCCGTACATCCATTTTTATTGAAACAGACCACGCAATGATCCGGAATGCCAGAAAAACAGGGACCGACCGGATTGAACTTTACACGGAGTTCTATGCAAGGAATTATCCGTCGGGGCGGGAAGAGGCGGTCAGACCATTTGTAAGCGCGGCGGTCACGGCAATGGAAGCAGGGCTGGGCATCAATGCAGGCCATGATCTCAACCTTGAAAATCTGAAGTTTTTTGCGGCGACCGTGCCCGGGTTGCTTGAAGTCTCCATCGGCCATGCCCTGATCTGCGATGCCCTCAATTTCGGCCTGGAAAACACGATACAATTGTACCGGCGGCAGTTACAGAAATAACATACGATATCAGAATCACCACGTGCAAAACATAAAACCGGCATTATTCGCAGCATTCATGTTACTGGGTTCATTCACAGGCTATTCCGAAAAAAAACCGGGCAGCCTGGAAAAGAAAGCATCGGAGATCCACCAGGCCGTTCTTACCCTCGATTCACACACGGACACACCCCTGCAGATGGTTCAGAAGGGGTTCGACATATCGGTAAGCCATGATGCGCGCAGGGACCATTCAAAAATCGATTTTCCGAGGATGAAGGAAGGCGGTCTTGACGGGGCGTTTTTCGGTGTGTTCGTTGCACAGGGGCCCCGGAATCCGGAAGCGTTCGAAAAGGTGAGACTGAGGACCATCATGCTGTTTGATACCATCGCCGCCGCAGTTGGAAGGAACCGGAATCTTGCGGAACTGGCAGTCAACCCGGGTGATGCGATCCGGATTAAAAAAAGCGGGAAGCGTTCGGTTTTCATCGGGATTGAGAACGGGTATGCCATCGGCAAAGACCTGTCGCTCATCAGCACCTATTATCTGAGGGGTGCCCGGTATATTACACTCTGCCATACGAAGAACAATGATATTTGCGATTCATCGACCGACAGCACCGAAAACAAAGGGCTCAGCCAGTTCGGTTATGAAGTGGTGCAGGAAATGAACCATGTGGGAATGATGGTCGACGTTTCCCATATTTCCGACAAGGCGCTCACCGATGTGCTTGCATTTACAAAGGCACCGGTCATCGCATCCCACTCCTGTGCAAAGGCTCTCTGCAACAACCCGAGGAACCTCAGCGACCTGTTGCTGAAGGAAATTGCACGAAATGGCGGCGTTGTTCAAATGTGCATCCTGAGTGATTACGTGAAAACCCCGGTACCCAACCACGCGAGGGATTCTGCAAGGGCCTCGGTACGGAAAAAATACCATGACTTTGACGGTTTGAATGAAGAAGAGATGAAAATTGCCAGGAAGGAATGGAATGCCGTCGGCGACCGTTATCCCCAGGTACTGGCCACGGTGTCGGATGTTGTTGATCATATCGACCATATTGTTAAGGTAGCAGGAATTGACCATGTAGGTATCGGGACCGACTTTGATGGTGATGGCGGTGTGGATGGATGCTACGATGTGAGCGAAATGAAAAACATCACCGTTGAACTCGTAAAACGCGGGTACTCAAAGAATGAGATCCGGAAGATATGGGGAGGAAACCTCATGCGGGTCATGCGCAGGACCGATAACGTTTCCAGGAAATACAAGCTCAGCTGCCGCTGCAACGGGTAAACCAAATACATTCCGGCGTTTTCCGGGCTGGCGTACATTATTGATTTGACAATGCTCCCAAACAGGAAACACTAAAAATAACAGGTATGGAAACTTATAAGCAACCTCCCCCGAAAGAAGGATTTATTATTGTAAAAAGTTTTTGGTCAAGGCCCGCAGTTCGCTTCGGCTTTACATTTGTAGCGGGTATTTTTTTGGGATTCATGATTTTCAGCTTCCTGAAGGCTGATTTCATCGGATCCGGTGCCCCGCAGGCTGAGATGAAGGGCACGATGTACAATTCCGGTTCGTTCGACAACATGAAAACGGCGGATGTGGTGCAATATGAAACTCCGGCGGTAAAGGCCCTTTTCAATGTGCGCTATTCATCCCAGATCGTTGAGGTAAGGGTGGACCTGTCTTCGGACGATTTTTTAAAAGCAACCATAGAATTCGATTATAACAACTTTGTCGTGCTGAACGTGCAGAATGTAAGCGTGAATGCACAGTCAGCAGCCATAGCCGCCGGCAATTTCATCCAGATGAACAATGTGGGGGATAATAAGTATATTTTTCAGTTGTTGAACAAAAACAGCCTGTCCCATAATCTGAATGTGAAAATCTATCAGAACAATTCACCCATTTATCAGAATTCAATCCAGGTAAATAAAGAATAACAAACCCGGGAAAAATTTGACCACTGAATCCATTGACATCAAAGCATTCCGCTCCCTGCCCAAAAGCGATTTGCACAACCACTGCCTGCTGGGAGGCAAGCGATCGGTTATTGCAGCATTTTACGGCAGGAAGTTTGCGCCTTTTAAAGCAACGCAACCCGGCATTGGTGATCTGAACCGCTGGATCGGCTCGGAATTGCGCCCTTTTTTTCAATTGCCCGGGGCTTTCGGAAAAGCGGTGGAGGCAGCGTTCATCCAGGCAAAGTTTGATGGGGTGACGCGGCTTGAAATGAGCATTGACGTGATGTTTGGCAGCATGTTCAATGTTCCGGCCGGGCAAGTTGTTGCCGCACTGGATCATTATCACAAGGCCATCGCTCTCGGAATCGAGTTCCTGCCGGAGTTGGGATTTCCAAGGAACAGGTCGCTGCGCACGCTGCTTTCCAACTTCGAGCCGTTCCTTGACTTCAATTATTTCAAATCGATTGATCTTTACGATGATGAATTTGCACAACCTGTCGAAAATTTCAGGGAATTATACCATTTTGCCCGGAAGGCCGGAATGAAATGCAAAGCCCATGCCGGCGAATTCGGTTCGGCCGATTCGGTGAGGAAGGCGGTGGAGATCCTTGAACTGGATGCCGTTCAGCACGGGATTGGTGCCGCCGGCAGTCCTGAAGTGATGAAATGGCTTGCCCTGAATAAAATACAGCTGAATGTTTGCCCGACCAGCAATATCAGGTTGAAGCGGGTCAGGTCATTCAAAACCCATCCGGTAAGGATCCTTTTTGATAACGGGGTGAAGGTGACCGTAAATACCGATGATGCCCTTGTTTTTGGTGACGGGGTTTCGGAACAATTTCTGAAATTATTTAAAGCCGGAGTTTTTAACCTGGAACAATTGAACCAGGTGCGGTTAAACGGAATCACCGGGCCCTGAAAATGCATACATACATAGCTTGCAGATATGAAATTCTTAAAACCATAAAAATGAAAAAACTATCTTTTGTAACAGCAAGCATTTTCGTAATGCTTGTTTTTGTCCTGTTTTCCTGCACCAAGAAATCTGATCCGGCACCGGACCCGGCGTTGAAAATCGGCCTGGTCGGAGGCCTGGGATCATTTTCCGACGCAGGGTTCAACCAGAACATTTATACCGGACTGCAACTGGCTACTGCCGATTTCCCGATTATCAGCGAAGCCCGCGAAAGTAAAACGGTATCGGATATTTCAGCCAGCATCGATTATTTTATCGCCAAAGGGTTTAACCTGGTCATTACGGCCGGTTTTGATGCCGCCCAGGCGACCGTCACCGCCGCAAATGCAAATCCGGGAACAGATTTCCTGTTGGTGGATTATTCCGTTGCAAACCCTCCTTCAAACCTGTTGTGTGCTGTGTTTGATGTGGATCAAAGTTCATTCCCGTGCGGATTTCTTGCAGCCTACTGGGCCTATCGGCAAAAACCGTCAAACCCGGTTGCAGGTTACGTTGCAGGGCCGGCAATTCCGGCGATCCGCCAGTTTTCGGTCAGCTATGCCAACGGAATCAAATACTTCAACACACAATATCAGAAGAATGTTTTGTCGCTGGGTTATAATGCAACTTCATTTACCGATACGCTGCAGGGCGCCAGGCTTGCCGACAGCCTGATGAACCGTAACGCTTCCGTGATTTTCGCTTTTGCAGGAACTACCGGGAACGGTGCATTGTACAAGGTGAAAGAATCAGGGAAATGGGCCATCGGGGTTGATGTAGACCAGTACATCTCCATTCCCCAGGTTGGACCGGTATTGCTGACTTCGTGCATGAAAGGGCTTGATGTGATGGTTTACGACGTCATTTATGATTACTATAATCTCTATTTTCCCGGGGGAACCGTGATTCATGGGGACCTGGCGAACGGAGGAGTGGCGATCGCACCATTTCACGATTATGAAGCGCTTATTCCGGACAGCATCAAGGCAGCGATTGTAATCATTGAAGGCGGCATCAAAAACGGACAAATTAAGACCGGCTGGCCGGAATAATCTGTTCGCGACAGGTTCCCGTAATTCGCCTACTGCTTTTTCCTGAATTTTACCTGTTCAAGAAACCCGATTGTTTTCCTCAGGGTGTCGTGAAGGAGTGCCAGGTAAAGAACGAACGACATCAGCCAGATGACGAAGAAGTTGAACCAGAATGTGTCGATTTTCCACGAACCGACGATTTTGACCGGGGCATAAAAATGAGCTCTTCCGTCATGCGAAAGGGGTTCCATGAAAACCGGGTCTTTCTTCTGGATTAACTTTCCGTTTTCTGCAATGATTTTGTTTTCGGCGCCCTTGTTCATAACCAGGTCGGCGAGATTGTCGTTGTAGTATTCCTGTTTGAACCGGTAAACCCCGTCGGCCCCAAGGCGGGTTCTGAGTTTTTCGTATGCATCGTCGCGGCGGCCGGTTACGGCATTCAGCCGGGAAGAGTAAACCCTGGTCAATGAGTCGAGGTAGGACTTTGCACCCTGTACGATGGAATCATCCAGGAGTTTTTCGGATAATCCGCCCAGGTACGGGAATGATGCAAATCCGGCTTCTTTCTGCAATTCAGGGATTTCGTGCCTGAGAATATCCAGGTAATCCGATGTTTTCCCTGAATCAGTGTGCTTGAACAGGTTGCGCTGGCATTCGTCGAGTTCAGATTTCAGGGTGGGTATAACATATGATGTGATGTATGAATAGCGGGAAATCTCTTTGTCAAAAGGATAAAACACCTGCTCGTATTTATTGTTGCTGAATTGCTCCACGGCAAGCGCTTCAAAGGTCCACCGGGAGGTCATCATGTTGCCGACGAGCGGAACATTTTCGCGCGATGCAATGGCAGGATTGAGGTAGTCGAATGGAACAACCGTGCCGCTTAGCAGCAGCTGGGGAACGATGATAAAGGGTATCAGGATGTATATTGCCACCACGGAATTCAACCCGGCAGAAATATTCAACCCCAGCATGTTGGCAAAACAGGAGGTGGCGAAGAGGATGAGCCAGTAGGCGAGTGTCATCCCGTGGATTCCCAGGATCAGGTTCCCGGCTACCACATACAGCAGCGACTGAATGGCGGAAAGAACGAAAAGAAGGATGATTTTTGAATTCAGGTAACTGAATTTGCTCAGGTGGAGGAATGCCTCCCGTTTGAGTATCCGCCGGTCTTTGATGATCTCCTCGGCGCTCACCATCATCCCGAGGAACAAGGAAACCACCACACTCATGAACAGGTATGGAACGAGGTTGCGGTTGTCGCCGAAAATATACTGTTCGCCGAATTTATAGCGCGTAAGATAAGCCAGCAGTGCGGCAAGCAATGGTGCCTCGAGCAGGTTGATGAGCATGTATTGCCTGTTTGTGATCTTGCACAGCAGGTTGCGGATGCTGAAAATTCTGAATTGCTTAAAGGTGCCCGGAATTTCGAAGAAGCAGCGGGGGAGCTCAAGTTTCTCATGCTTCCTGAGGAGCTTTGGCTGGACATTCTTACGGAAATGAGCGTACCAGTCCTTCGGGGAGATCTTGCGGTGACCGGTCATTTTTCCGTATTCATCCACGGTTTTTGCCTCGGTGATCTGCAAAATCTGCTCGGGATTGACATACCCGCAACTGAGGCACTCGCTTTGTTCCGGGTTTACGAAATTGCTGATGGTTTTGAAATAGGTGAGAGCATCGATGGGATTCCCGTAATAAATCGGGTAACCGCCTTTGTCCATGATGAGCAGTTTGTCGAAAAGTTTGAAAATGTCCGACGACGGCTGATGGATGTTCACGATCACCAGTTTGCCCTTGAGGGTTTGTTCCTTCAGAAGGAGCATGACCATTTCTGAATCCATGGAAGAAAGCCCGGAGGTGGGTTCGTCGGCAAAAAGGATCGACGGCTCGCGGATCAGTTCCAGGGCGATGTTCAGCCGCTTCCGCTGTCCGCCGCTGATGAATTTGTTGAGCGGATCGCCGACTTTGAGGTCTTTGCTTGAATTCAGGTCGATGTCTGCAAGCGTTTTGGAGACGGCCTTCCTGATCTGTTCGTCGCTGAACCCGTCGAAGCAGAGCCGGGCATTGTAGTACAGGTTCTGAAAAACGGTAAGTTCTTCGATGAGCAGGTCATCCTGTGGAACGAAACCGATGCTGCCCCGCAGCTTTTCAGCCTCCTTGCAGATATCCATGCCGTTGATCAGGATTTCACCTTTATCCAGTTGAATGTTTCCGTTCAGTACATTGAGCAGGGTTGATTTTCCAACGCCGCTGCCTCCCATTACGCCGATCAGTTCACCGGAAACAGCCTGGAAACTGAACGGCTGAATGCCGTTTTTGCTGTTTTTGAAATGGAATTCGATTTCATTCGCCGTGTAAACGATCTGAACCTTTTCCCTGCTGAAAAGGAACTGGGAGATCAGGTCGGCATGATAAACAGGGGTGATCTTCTGGCTCTTAAGGATGTAGCCTTTGTCGAAAAGGAAAGATCGGTAAGGTAAAACGGCATGACCGTTCAGAAACAGTTCATCCGTTCCCAGGTACCTGCACAGGAATGTGCTGATCGACGGAATGTGCAGCACGAGGATCTTGCCGCTAAGCCGTTCGCGGGGCAGGAATTTAAACGCCGGGCCTGGATTCATATCTTCGGAAGCAATAATCATGAGGTTGCCCGTGAGCATGCCGGTAGTCTCAGGTTCAGTGGCAAACCGCAGTGTTTCGTCGAATTCGGGCCCGGTAAGGTTGAATGATGTCCCGATGGTCCTGATATAGCTGTCAGAGAGCTTCTCCACCTCGGGATGGTCGGTCAGCTGGGCCCTGAAACCTTCATCGAGAAATTCGATAAATTTGATGAAAACAAGGATCTTGTCGCGCTGGTGGAGTCCTTTGTTCACCTTCGTGCAAAGTCCGGCGATCTGCATGTTCACATCCACCAGGGTGGCGTTGACATCCTCCGGCTGATGGAAAAAGAGGAGTTCGTCGAACAGCTTTAAATACTCGTTCAGCTCGCTTACATTCAGGTGTTGCCTGAGATAAGACTCCAGGATGTTCCTGGAATTTCCGGATACATTTTTATTGACGGAAGCGGCAATGATGGCGAAAAGTTGAACAAGCGCCATCAGGATTGGCTCGGACATGAAGATGGATTTTAATGCATCTCAAAAGTACGAATTTAGTACAAAAAAAAACCGCCCCGGGATGGAGGCGGCGGTATGTTTGCCATTTAATTGTTATTTAACGAAGACGAGGCGCACACTTTCCGTGAGGTCGCTGATCTCTGCAGCTTTCTGCTGCGGGATTTTTTTGCCTGACTCAATGCCGTAGTTGCCCCAGATCGGTTTAAGTTTGGCGATCTCATCCGCAACCGGCTTCATGTTTTCATCAGCCGCATAGGCTTCAAGGATCGTAAGCAGTTTCATGTGGTTGTCTTTCTGCCCGGCGATTACGGCCATGATCTTCGTGTTGTCTTTGGCAACTTCACCCAGTGTGGCAGACAGGTAGATGCCTTCGGCAAAAGCACCTGCAGCGATGAGCACAGCCACCCTGGTGCGGTTATTGGTTGCCAGGAAATTATTTGTCTGGCTGAAGATTTTGCTGATAAGCCCGATCAGTGAATCCTTGTTGTTGTTGAATTGCTTTACTTTACCGAGCAGGGTTTGATCGTAAACCCCTGCAATGCCCAGTTCGTCGGCCAGTTTATTGGTGCAGGCCAGAAACTTATTGGTTTCATCCGTACGGTTGTAAGTGGCTGAATAGCTCAGGTCGGCACTGTATACGCCAAGGTTGAGCGATTTGCTTATTTCAGTGGAATATTTGCCAACGTTTGCAGGCGGATTTGTGATGTCGAAAATAAACCCTGCCTTGGCTTTTTCAAGCATGGATGTAACTTCGAAAGGAGTGGGGAAGGAGTTCAAAAGATTCTGTGATTCGGGGCTCAGGGCAATCTCCTTTTTAATGGTATCGGCAGCAGCGGCATTGGCCTGGCTGTCCTGTTTGGCAGGATTGTTGCAACCGGAAAAGGCGATGAACAGAAAGAGCGCAACCAGCGCAACGCCGGTTTGGATTTTTGTGAATGCTTTCATAAAGTCGTTTGAAGATTCGTTCGTACTATCGTTATTGAACTATGCGAAATTAAGGGATTTTTTTCTAATCAGATCACTTTTTTTTAAGAAACTGTTAAAATTGACAATGGGTTTATTCAATCATCGACGATGATCGATGAGGATCTTCATGGTTTCAGGTTTTGAGGCACATTCAAATGCCGCCAGAATGTCCTGAAAGGGAAAAGTCTGCGAAATAAGAGGTTTCGGATCAACGAGCCCCTGGTCCAAAAGGCTTAAAGCGGGAGCAAAAGGCCCGCACCGGGACCCGGTAATGGTAAATTCGTTGATCACTATCTGGTTCAGGTCCGTTTTTTCCGGATCGGCTATCGTGGTTTTGAGGACAAGGGTTCCGCGGGGATAGAGGTGCTCCATGGCAGTTCTGATGCCTGCCGGGTTCCCGGTACAGTCCACGCATATTTCAGCATATTCCGATGATCCGAGCGATGCGAGGGGCCTTGCATTCAATTCCATGGCCTCCGCATTTTTCACCCTGGCGATGTTCGTGTCGAAAGTGGTGTAATTGCATCCGTAAAGGCGGAACACCTGCGAAATGAGGTTCCCGAGTTTGCCGGCTCCGAAGATGAATGCGTTTTGTGAGGGTTTTATGTGAACCTGTTCAAATATTTCAATTGCCGCAGCCAGCGGTTCCGTGAAAATGGCGGATGCAGGTGCAAGTGTTTTCGGCACAGTATGCAGGTTTTTCTCAGGAAGTACGACATATTCGGCAAAGACTCCGTCGTGATTCCAGATTCCCAGCACCGACCGGTTCGGGCAATGCGTGGGCCGGCCGGTATTGCACAGGTAACAATCGCCGCAGGGACAGTTGATTTCGCCGACGACTATCCTGCCGGTGAGTTCCCGGCCGGGGGTTACCACTTCACCAACAAACTCATGACCGGGGATGCCGTTAAAACCCATGTATCCCTTGAGAATTTCGAGGTCGGTATTGCAGATTGCCGAATATAAAATCTTTACAAGAACTTCATTTTCTTTTGGTTCAGGGATGGCAATGTCTTTCAGGCATAATGTTCCGTCAAAGAAAAGCGCTTTCATGAGATAAAATTTAGTCAAAATTATAAAATTAAAGTAATTTTACGGGTAAATTCTCCCTTACTTCAGAGCGCACCCGGCATTATGCACAAATACTTTCACATTACACACCTAAGCTGGTTCCGTTTATCCCTCTGTTTTTCGGTTCTCATCATTGTTATGGCAGCATGTTCCGGAGACAAAACGGGGAATATAGACTCGTCTTCCGGCAACTTCGCCATGCAAGACGATTCAGGCACTCATAAACTCCGGAAAGTAAGGCTCATACCCTATTGGGTCACTTCGGCACAATTTGCAGGGTACTATGTCGGCATCGAGAAAGGGATTTTCCTCAAATACGGAATTGACCTGGAGGTGCTTCCCTTCGACCCGTTCAAGCCGACACGAAAGGAAATTGAAAGCGGCAAGGCTGATTTTGCGCTCCTGTGGCTTGTGAATGCCATCGAACTCAGGTCGCAGGGGGTCGGCATCGTAAACCTTGCCCAGCTCTCATCGCGGTCTTCCCTGATGCTGCTCGCAAAGAAAAGCAGCGGGATCAGGAAGCTGAGCGACATGAACGGAAAAAGGGCCGCAATTTGGTCGGGGTTCGAATTGCAGCCTCGGGCATTGTTCACGAAATTTAACCTGGATGTAAAAACTGTCCCGATTGGCAGCACCAATACGCTGTTTTTACTCAATGGAGTGGATTTAATAAATGCCAACTGGTTTGATGAATATCATTCCATCATCAATAACGGGTATGATTCCAGTGAACTGGTTCCCTTCTTTTTTGCCGATTACGGCTTGAATTTCCTTGAGGACGGAATTTATTGCCTTTCTGAAAAAGCCAGGTCCGATCCGGGTTTGTGCCGCGATTTTATCGATGCCGCGCTGGAAAGCTGGATGTTTGCATTCGACCATCCTGACCTGACGCTGGACATCGTGATCAGGAAAACCAGGAAGGAAAATCGCCCTGTAAACCTGGCGCACCAGAAATGGATGCTCAACTGCTACCGGGAACTCTATATTCCGAAAGGACGGAGTTCAATAAACACAAGTCTGCTGCCCGGGGATTATGAAAATGTAAGCATGATCATGCTGGGCAGCAAAATGATTGACAGGATAGTCCCCTACGACAGCTTTTACGCCCCATACAAGTCATTAAAGGTGCAGGAAGAAACTCCCGGAAAAAACGCCCGCCGATGATGAAAAAGATCTTTTTCCGCAAAGGACTGGCCTACAAGCTGATCATCTCCATTATGATCACGCTGGGCATTATTTTCCTCCTTCTCTTCTCCTACAACCTGGTAATTACAAGAAAAATAATCGTTAAGAACCTCGAAGCCAACGCCGAAAACCTGACAGGTGCAACGGTTGCAAGGATTGAGAAAGTTCTCAGCAGCATTCAGAAGATTCCCGATAATTATGCTCCGATTATGGAGCTTCATCTTGATTCGGACAAAGACATGAAGGAACTCCTCTCCCTGATGGTTGCGGGCAACAAGGAGATTCTCGGCGCCTGCCTTGCCTTCGAGCCGTACTCAAGGAATCCTGCCGAAAGATACTTTTCCTATTACTATTACTGGAAACACGATTCGCTCTCCTTCATGAGGCTTGGAAACGACCAGTACGACTATTTTACCCTTGATTGGTACCAGATTCCCAAGGAGTTGGGGAAGTCGGTATGGAGTGAGCCCTATTATGATGAAGGAGGTGTAGAACAGCTGGTTTCAACCTATTCTGTTCCGCTGTATGACCGGAGAAACAATCAGAAGAAATTTGTCGGAATACTTACCATTGATTTGTCGCTTGAGTGGTTTCAGAAAAATGTGAATCAGATCCAGGTATATGAAACGGGTTTTGGGTTTCTGATTTCAAAGAATGGCGTGATCGTGAGCCATCCGATGAAAGAGTACATCATGAATGAAACCATCTTCAGCATTGCAGATGAACGTATTTCCCCGGGACTGAGAATGGTCGGGAGGGAGATGATAAACGGCAATTCCGGGTTTAAGGAGATATCATACAACAATGCAAAAAACGGGAAGGCCAGCTGGCTGGCGTATGCTCCTGTTTCGCTGAACGGATGGTCGATCGGCGTGGTTTTTCCGGTTGATGAGTTTATGGCAGACGCCAACCATCTCAGCCGGGTAATCGCTGCACTGGCTGCGTTCGGTTTTGTGGTGCTCCTCATCCTGCTCATAGCCATTGCCCGGTCAATCACCAAACCTTTAAGGCAGCTCACGCTCGCATCGGAAAAATTCGCCCAGGGTGAATTCGACGTTGAACTCCCGGAGATCAGGTCAAAGGATGAAATCGGACGGTTGAACGGCTCGTTTATCTCGATGCAAAAACAATTGGTGAAAACCATCCATGAACTCAGGGAAGCATCTGAACAGCTGCTTGATTCGAATGAAAAACTGGCAGAGTACAACAGGACACTCGAGCAGAAGGTGGATGAACGAACGGTCGAGTTAAGGCAGAAACATTCGGAACTGGATGAGGCGTTCCAGGAACTGAAGGCTGCCCAGTCGCAACTGGTTCAGTCGGAAAAAATGGCATCCCTGGGTCAGCTCACTGCCGGAATCGCACATGAAATTAAGAATCCGCTGAATTTTGTCAATAATTTCTCGGAATTATCGGTCGAACTCACCCAGGAGATGCTGGAAGAACTGGGTAAACTTTCCGGCAACCTTGATCCGAAGGACATGGATTACCTCACAGGCATCATTACCGATCTGCAGTCCAACGTAAAAAAAATCAACGATCATGGAAAGCGGGCCGACAGCATCATCCGCGGGATGCTGCTCCACGCGCGGGGCAAATCGGGAGAAAGACAGCCTACCGATCTCAATGCGGTCCTTTCCGAATATGTCAATCTCGGGTATCATGGGATGAGGGCTTCCGACAACACTTTTAACGTTAAAATTGAAAGTGATTACGATCCCGCGCTTGGAATGGTGACCGTTGTGCCGCAGGATATCAGCCGGGTCTTCCTCAACATGGTCAACAATGCATTTTATTCCACCGCACAAAAAAAGAAAGAGCTGAACGAAACCTATTTCCCTGTCGTGAAAGTGAGTACCAGGAACCTGGGCGACAAAGTGGAGATCAGGATCCGCGACAATGGCAAAGGGATGCCCGCGGCTGTTGCAGAAAAGGTTTTCAACCCGTTCTTCACCACCAAGCCCGCCGGCTCAGGCACGGGCCTCGGCCTTTCGATCAGTTTCGACATCATCGTCCAGCAGCACAGGGGCCAGATTCAGGTCGACAGCGTGGAGGGTGAATATGCAGAATTTATCATCACACTTCCGAAAATATAATGTAAATGACAGAACCCGGTTACAAAAACGTGAAAATCATGGTGGTCGACGATGAAGTCGATCTTGAGCCGTTGATCCGCCAGAAGTTCCGCCGCCAGGTCCGTGACGGAGTATACGATTTCGTTTTTGCCCATAACGGGCTTGAAGCACTGACAAAACTCATCGAATACCCGGAGATCGGGATCATCCTTTCGGATATCAACATGCCGGAAATGGACGGACTCACGCTGCTCATGAAACTGAAGGAGCTCAAGAATCCCGGGCTCAAAACAGTTATCGTGTCTGCCTACGGCGATATGGAGAACATCCGGACCGCCATGAACCGCGGCGCTTTTGATTTTCTGACCAAGCCGATCAGTTTTGACGACCTTGAAATCACCATCAATAAAACGATGGATGAAATCATGCAGCTTCGCCATTCGATGGAAGAACATGACCAGCTGATTTCGATCCAGCAGGATTTACAAACCGCCCATGAAATCCAGCAGGCGATCCTGCCCAAGGTATTTCCCCCGTTCCCGTCGCGCAAGGACTTTGACATTTATGCCGCGATGATTGCGGCCCGTGAGGTCGGTGGCGATTTTTTCGACTTTTTCATGATCGATAACGACCGGCTCGGGTTTGTGATCGGCGATGTTTCTGGGAAAGGTGTCCCCGCAGCGATATTCATGGCGGTGAGCCGTACGCTGATCAGGGCGACGGGGCTCAAGGCCATTCCTGCGGCAGAGTGCATGAACTATGTCAACAGCCTGCTGTGCAACGAGAGTGTTTCCTGCATGTTTGTGACGGTTTTCTACGGCATCCTGAATACAGAAACTGGAGAACTTGAATATGTGAATGCAGGGCATAATCCTCCGTACCTGTTAACCGCCAACGGGTTAAAAAAGGTGGCGATGACAGGCGGGACCATCCTGGGCTGCATCGAAGAATTTCAGTATAAATCAAACCGGATCATGCTTGCTCCCGGTGACCGGCTTTTCCTTTACACCGATGGCGTGACGGAAGCCTTTACCAAAGAAAATGAGGCTTACGGGGACGACAGGCTCGAGGCGTATCTTACGCAGAATAGCGGGAATACGATCGAAGAATTGGTGCGGGGCTGCCTGAAAGAGGTAAACGACCATTCGCTTGGGATCCCCCAGTCCGATGATATCACGCTGCTCTCGATCCATTTCAGCGGAAAACATTAAGAAAGTGTCATTTCAGAGCAATGAAAGTAATTGTTAAACAGTCGGATGCTTTTGATGTTCTGGAGGTTCAGGGCAGGATCGACGGGCTTACCGCAACGGAATTAAAGCTTGCAGCCGAGCAGTGCATGAATGGAGGTGCGCGTCAGCTCGTTTTCGATTGTTCGGCGGTTACTTACCTCAGCAGTGCAGGGTTGCGCGTCTTCATGCAAACCTGGAAATCGCTCAGCATGATCGGGGGAAAAATGGTTCTGATGGCAGTGCCTACTGCGGTTATGGATGTGTTCAGGATCAGCGGCATGGATAATTTCATGATCTTTGTTGACGACTTATCTGTTCTTGAAGCTGCTCTGCCGGTTGTCGAGCCGGAAGATGCCGCAGAGGTGCTGAATTTTAAGGAGTTTACTTTTGAGATGAAATCTTCCATTGGTTCAGTCGGCACATTGCGCAGGCTTGGTTCTCCCGCTCACCTCGAACAGGCGGCTTTCGTACAGGAGGACGTCGTCCCCGTGCCCCAGTGCGAGATCACATACGGGGCGGGCCTTGCTGTGCTGGGGAACGATTTTGAGGATTACGGGAATCTTTTCGGAGAGGCAGCCGTGATAAATCACCGTTTTTTTTCATACCCGGCTGTCAAAAGGCCGTTCGTCGATTTTTCCGGGTTCAGCAGTGAAAATCCCACCACCCTGAATTTCCTGTACGGATTCGGTTTCAGCGGCAATTTTTCGAAGGTATTGAAAATGTCGGGCCAGGCAGAAGCCGCAACTGTCGAAGAAATACTCGGGGCTGCAGGAAATGTGGCCGGAGGGAATTTGTTCGGGGTGGTGATCCTGGCAGTCAGCGGCGGAATTTTCGGCATGCACCTGCGCAAATCACCCATCCGGGAAAATAACCCTTCGCAAACCATGATTCTCGATGGCAACCGTTTTGCAGAATGGATGAATTTTTCCTTCGATGGCGAAGATATTCACAAGATTATCGTTGCAACCGGCATCGCCGTTCGCGATCCGGACCTTCTCCCGGAGGGCATGAAAAAGTTTTTTCCTGTAAACTCAGCATGTCACCTGCATGCGGTTGTATTCGAAAACGGACTGCTGAGCCTTCAGATCAAAGAATTTGAATCGGAACTCGAGCGGGTGATGAAGGAGTTTGAAGCACAAAAGGTGGTCCACCTGCTGCCGTCATCACGGCTGCAGAGTGGCTTTATCGGCATCATAAACCTGGAGGCAAACTGATGGAATTGTGGATCGGAGCGGTGAACCTTGGCATACTGTACGCCTTCATGGCCATCGGCACGTATATTACCTATAAACTCTACTCTTTTCCCGACATCACCATCGACGGTACTTTTACCACCGGGGCGGCCGTTGCATCCATCCTGGTTGTGGATGGCTGGAACCCGATGCTCGTCCTGCCGGTTGCATTCCTGGTAGGTTCCCTCGCCGGGTTTGTCACCGGTTTTATTCACACGCGGTTTAAAATTGAAGGATTGCTTGCCGGAATCCTGGTCATGACGGGGCTCTATTCGGTGAACCTCCACATCATGGGAAAATCCAACATCCCGTTGATGAACAGCAGCACCTTCGTTTCAATACTTTCATCGATGAATCCCGGGATGAACCCGGAACTGTGGAGTTGCATCTTCCTGGTGATGCTCATGCTGGTCTTCTGGATGGCGGTTTCACTGTTTCTGAATACCGACTACGGGCTCACCATGCGCGCCACCGGGAACAATCCGGTGATGGTAGCCGCCCAGGGTGTATCAGTAAACCGGATGAAGATTTTCGGGATTGCCCTGGCCAACGGATTTGTAGGGATTTCCGGGGCGCTGGTTGCACAATACCAGGGTTTTGCCGACATCGGGATGGGGACAGGCTCCATCATTTTCAGCCTCGCCTCCGTGATCATCGGGGAGGCGATACTTCGCCACCGCTCGATGTATGTCCAGATCCTCGGCGTGATCCTCGGCTCAATCATTTTCAGGCTGGCAGTTGCACTTGCGCTAAATTTCGGAATGAACCCCAATGACCTCAAGCTCATCACTGCATTCTTTGTGCTGATGACCCTGGTCGCCTCCGGATCATTTGCAACCAGGTCAAACGGCGTATTTAAATATCTTCATGAGGTTTACCGGAGAAACCGGAGAAGTTTTGTGATCATTTTCCTGTGTGTGGTGGTCTTCCTGGCCGGGTACTCGATCCGCAAACAGAAACAGGCGGTAACCGAAGACGTGAAGATGGTGAAGATCGGGATCATCATGGCCAACAACAGCGATATCGTTTCAAAAACACGCGACGGCATCATGAGTGAACTGGGGAAACTTGGCTATGTAAGCGGAAAAAACTGCATCATCCTGGAGCAGAATGCAGAGGGTGACATCCCGACAAACCAGACCATCATCGACCATTACCTGAATGAGAAGGTCGATATTTTTGTTCCTGTATCGACCGCTTCCACGCAGGCAGCTCTCAATAAAATCAAAGACCGGCCGATCATATTTGCCACGGTTGCAAATCCGTTTGTGATCGGCGCAGGCACCACTCCGGTCGACCACCCGGCCAACGTCACAGGAGTTTACGGTTCTTCACCAATAAAGGAGCTGCTGGGAGTTTTCAGGAAAATGCATTCCGGCAAGGTGAAGATCGGAACCATCTATAACCCGGCTTATCCCAATACGGTATCCAACCTGAAAGATCTGAAAAAGGCGCTGCAGGACGATCCCGATATCTCGCTGGAGGAGGTTACGGTGTCGAATTCAAATGATGTTTACCAGGCAGCCCTGGCACTGTCGTCAAAGAAAATTGCAGCCTTTGTCCTGATCAATGATCTTACGGTCTTCAATTCTTTCGAATCCGTGGTCAGGATTTCAAAAAACAACAGGATCCCGATTTTTACCTGCGACGCGGAAAGACTGAAGGACGGGGCCCTGGTTGTTTACGGATTTGAATATTTTGTGAGTGGCATGCAGGCTGCGCATCTCATCGACCGCATCCATCGCGGGGAAAGCCCTGCGCATATCCCGTTCGAGAAATATAAAATAGTTACGTACGGCATTAATTTTGACGTTGCCAGGGAACTTGGTGTGATCATCCCTTCATCGGTTCAATCGGAAGCGGATGCATCGGTGAAGAACGGCATTTTGACCAAACAGCCGTTTGTGCTGCCGGAAGAAAAAAAAGTTCAATAAGCAAATATGCGTGACATGTTTCATCAAACCACCAATATGCTTTAAGCGGCCCTTATGATTGCAATAACAAATGTGACTAAAACCTTTAATCCCGGAAGCATCGACAAGGTTGAAGCCCTTAAGATGATCAGCCTTGACGTTAAGGAACATGAATTCGTTACAGTTATCGGGACCAACGGTTCCGGAAAATCGACCCTGCTGAATATGATTGCAGGCAACATCCTGCCCGACAGCGGAACCATTTCGATCGACGGGAGGGATGTTACGAAGAAGCAGGATTTTCAGCGGGCGAAGTACATCGCCCGGGTTTTTCAGAATCCGTATTCAGGTACCGCCCCCGGAATGACGATTGCAGAAAACCTGCTGATGGCGTGGTTTCGGGGCAAACACCGCTATCCCCTCACCAGTTTGAAAGGGAACCTGAAAATCCGGTTCAGGGAACAGCTTGCCTCCCTGGACATGCAGCTCGAAGACCGGCTTGAAAATCTTATGGGAAGCCTTTCAGGCGGGCAGCGCCAGGCAGTTACCCTGTTGATGGCCGTGCTGCAGACACCAGGGGTGTTGCTCCTTGATGAACATACGGCAGCGCTTGATCCTAAAACAGCCGGCCAGGTTATTCAATTAACCAGTAAATTTGTAGCGGCAAACAGGCTTACTGTCATCCTGGTCACGCATTCCATGCAACAGGCACTCGCCATGGGTTCCAGGATTATCATGATGCACAAGGGCAGGATTATTGAGGATTTCAGCGGGGAAGAGAAGAAACGTTTGACGGCGGAAGATCTGTTGATTAAGTTTGAAGATATCAGGAAACTTGAAAAACTTACGCCTGAACTGATTGAAAACATGAAAAATCAATATATCTGATGAAAAAATTTCAATTCATTTTTTTCCTGATCCTTTTCCTGGCCGGGAGTATCGCTTGCAACAAGCAGAAGGTAAGCTATATGCCTTACGGGGGACAGGAAATCCGCGTGGGGGTACTGCTGCCCCTTACCGGAACGGGATATTCATCCGGCCAGGGCATGAAAGCATCCCTGGAACTTGCCTTGCAGGATATCAATGGATATTTTGCCGAGGACGGTATCCAGGAAAAGCTCGTTCTCAGCATTGTTGATACAAAAACAGATACCGCAGAGGCGTTGAAACAGCTGAAAATCTTTTTTGAGAATGGGATCCGCCTGGTCGTCGGGCCATACAGCAGTGCAGAACTGGCTCACATTAAGGCATTTGCCGATTCCCACGGGATATTGGTCGTAAGTCCGTCGAGCGTAGCTGTATCCCTGGCAATCCCGGACGACAACATCTTCCGGTTTGTCACTTCGGATGTAATCCAGGGCAGGGCCATGAGCAAAATGTTATCCGAAGATAATATTAAAGTGATTTTGCCGCTGATCAGGGATGATGTGTGGGGCAACGACCTGGTTGCAGCCACCAGCAATGATTTTATCAAAGGAGGAGGGTCGGTGCAGCCTCCCGTCAGATACGCACCGGGTACCGCCGATTTTTCCGGTGTGCTCGAACAGCTTGATGTTGAACTGGCATCCGAATTGACGCATCACAATCCCAATGAAGTGGCCGTATACATGCTTTCATTTGCAGAAGGAACGCAGATTATGGCACAAGCCAGACAACATGCGCACCTCAACAATGTATACTGGTACGGTGGTTCTGCATTTGCACAAAACGCCTCCATGCTGGGCGACACAAACGCGGCGTTGTTTGCATACACGCACGGGCTGCCATGTCCGCTGTTCGGGCTGGATGATGGCGCCGTGAACAAATGGCAGCCCCTGAAGGACCGGATTCTGTCAGTCATCGGCCGTAATCCCGATGTTTATGCCTTTAATGCCTACGACGCTTTATGGGTGCTGGTTCGGGCATACCGGGCCGGCGGTTATGACCTGTCTATAGAGCCTTTAAAAAAGATTTTTGTCAACGAAGCGGATAATTATTTCGGAACGTCGGGAAATACGCAACTGGACGTAAATGGCGACAGGGCTTACGGGAACTATGATTTCTGGGCCGTGAAAACGGATTCGGCGGGCTATTGCTGGAAGCGCGTTGCCCGGTATAATTCGCTTCACGGTACGATTACCAGGCTGGTTGAGTAACGAAGCAAGCCCGGTAAACGCTAAAGCCGCTTCACAAAAAACACTTTGCCGTCACCCTCCTTGTAGAAATCGTTGATTTGTGCTTCCATCGTGTAGCCGGTCCGGTCGTAGAAATGTCTCGTCGGTGTGTATTTTTCAAGAGTTGAAGTCTCGGCGATCACGATGCGACCGCCCATCTCTTTGATGATCCTGTGCGTTTCGCCGATCAGTTCGTTGCCGATTCCGCGACCGCGGTAGTCATTATGCGTTGCGATCCAGTAAAGGTCAAAACTGCCTTCCGTGGCGGCAACAGGGCCGAAGCAGCTGTAGGAAACGGTTTTCCCGTCGAGTTCGGCAAAAAGGAAATGGTAATCGCTCCGATCGCCCATGTCAAGTCCGTCCTGAACAAGTTCCACCGCCACGGGAACCTCGAAATCGTAAAAGAAACCGGAGGAAACGATGATATCCCTTACCGTTTCAATATCCTGTGGAATTACTTCCGTGCGAAAAGTCAGCATGTTTGGTTGTTCTAATATGAGTAATTACCGGGTTGCATCTTCCAGTATCCTTGCAATGACCTCCTCAAAGTCAAGACCTTTCTTTTTTGAGGCAGCCATGAACCCGCCCGATTCGGAAAGGCATGGGTTGAGGTTGATATCGATCACGAGCGGAACGGAAGCCTCAGTTACCCTGAAGTCGATCCGCACATAACCTTTAAGCCCCATTTCAATCCAGCATTTTTTGCAGATGGCGGTCAGTTCGGCCTTCAGCGGTCCATCGCCTTTGCCAGGCCTGAAAGTGCGGCGGGTGTGCGAATATTCAAAAGATTTATCATCCCATTTCGACTTGTAGCCCATCATCCTGGGTTTTCCTTCAGGATAATCGTGAAAGGTCATTTCTGCAAGAGGCAGGACTTCCGGCCCGTCGGGGCTGTAAAGGATGGAAATGTTAAACTCCCGGCCTTCGATGAATTCTTCAATGAAATAGTGTTCCCGGCTTTTCCCGCCGAGTTTTTTAATAAAACCGGCATCCGAACCCATGAAGACGCAATCTTCATCCAGTTCAAGCGACCCCTCTTCCCAGATCGGTTTCACAATATACTTTGTATCCGGCCGGAGTTTGTGACATTCATCGATGGAAAAACCCATGGGAGTCTTGACACCGATGGCATTCAGCTCTTTTTTGGCAAGTAATTTATTGGAACACAGGAACATGGGTACAAGCGGTGAACCGGTATAGGGGACTCGCACATAATTCAGCACTGAATTGGCCAGGAATGTGAATTCGCCTTTATTCCCGATCGTTTCGGCAAGGTTGAAAATAATATCGGGTTTCATCGACTGAATACGGCCGATGGCTGTTTTTAAATTCAGGTCTATCTGGAGGTACTTAACCTTGTATTTCAGATTCGACAATGCAACCGTTACGAGATTGACCTGCTCAATTACATCAGCTTCATCATCTTTCGGGGTCTTCGATAATTTATTGTAAAGTATCAGAACAGTCTTGCTCATTGCGTGGAGTTGGGTTTTATGACAGTCCGGTTCGTTTCCTTGCCGACAGCATGATTTCACCGATGATTCGTTCAAAATCATATCCATGTTTATAGGCAAGGATGGGCAGGTCGGAATGAACCCTGTCTAGGCCGGCAAGCGGATTTACTTCTATAAAATTCGGGGTTCCGAACCGGTCGACCCGGATGTCGACTCTTCCCCCGTCGCGGCACCCGAGCACCTGCCAGGTTTTTAAAGCCAGGTCGGCGCATTTGTCGGAAATTTCCTGCTCAGGGACCTTGTATTCAACTACATCCAGGTAGTCGGATTTTGTCTGGTAGGAATAAATGTTTTTCGTCTCTTCCGACCGGTAAAGGATTTCCATCGTGCCAACAGCATAAGCCCCGCTGCCGGTTCCAAGAACTCCTGTCGTAAATTCACGGCCGGGCAGGAATTCCTCAACCAGGAGCCCCGACGGATACCGGGATAACAGGTCACTGCAGATGCTGTTTAGTTCTTCAGGGCTGTTTACCTTCGACAGGGCGTTGATCCCTTTCCCGGTACCCTCAGCGTTTGGTTTTACGAACAGCGGATACGGAAGATCGACATCTTTGCAATCTTCTATTTTCTCAATGATGACAAATCCGGGTGTGGGAATTCCGTAATCCCTGACAACCCGCTTGGTCAGTCCTTTGTGCAGCGTCAGCGACAGTACGAGCGGATCGGAAAAAGTATACGGGATCTGAAAAACATCGAGCAGGGCCGGAACCTGGGCTTCACGGCCGATGCCGTGCATGCCTTCGCAGATATTGAAAACCATGTCCCAGCGATCGCCGGCGGCAAGCCGTTTAACCAGGTGACGAACATGTCCGATCCTGTCCGTTTGATATCCAAGGGTTTGCAGCGCCAGTTCGATGGCCTCAACAGTGCTTTCACGGTCAAATTCCGCTGTCTCCTCTTCACTGTAGCCCTCCTTCCGGTAATCCGACCGCAAATCGTACGTTAATCCGATGTTCATGGGTTATTGGGTAAAATCGGGATACCTGAAAACCTTGTCTTCGTAGTTTTTCAGCAATACGTAGTCGTCTTCGCGGCCGATAAAATAATCGGGAAGGAGGGGAATCTTGCCTCCGCCTCCCGGGGCATCAACCACGTACGTGGGAACGGCATATCCGCTGGTATGGCCGCGCAGACCCCTTATTATTTCGAGCCCTTTTTCAATGGTCGTGCGGAAATGGCCGGATCCGACCACCGGGTCGCATTGATACAGGTAATATGGGCGGACCCTTATTTTCAGCAATGCATGCATGAGGTTCTTCATTACCTGCACATCATCGTTGATCCCTTTGAGTAAAACGGTCTGGCTGCCCAGTGGAATGCCGGCATTGGCAAGCCTTTCACAAGCCTCCCTTACTTCCGGCGTGATTTCATCGGCATGGGTGAAATGAATGCTCATGAAAACCGGATGATACTTTTTCAGCATGTTGACGAGGGGCCGTGTGATGCGTTGCGGCAGCACTGCCGGTACTTTTGTGCCAATGCGGATTATCTCGACATGCGGGATGTTTCGCAAACGCGAGAGCAGGTATTCAACATGCAGATCGGGCATGGTAAGCGGATCGCCTCCTGAAACCAGCACGTCACGAACCTCCGGGTGCTGTTCGATGTAATTCAGTCCTGCCTCCCACGATTTGACCCCGATGTGGCATTTGTTCTTGGCAACCATCCGGGTGCGGGTGCAATAGCGGCAATAGGTGGAACAAAAACCGGTGACAAGGAACAGCACCCTGTCGGGGTACCGGTGAACGATATTCGGCACCGGGCTGTCATGTTCTTCCGACAAAGGATCGGAAGCTTCACCGGGGTGTAACAGGAATTCATCAAATACCGGCACAACGCTTTTGCGCAGGGCCTGTTCCGGGTTGTCCGGGTCCAAAAGGCTGATATAATAGGGGGAAATTCTCAATGGCAATGACTGCCCTGCCGCACCATCGGGTTTTACTTCATTGTCCGACAGTCTGATAAACCTTGACAGTTGGTTGATGGACCGGGCACTGTTTTTAATTTGCCAGTGCCAGCTGTTCCAGTCCCTTGCCGTTGCTTCAGGAAAATAAGTCTGCAAAAACGAAAGAGATCGTTCACTGATGGTGGTTTTATCGCGATCACCGCGCGATTTTAAATATTCGTCTAAAAGGGATGCTTCATCTATGAAGGTGGGCTGACCTGGGGGTTCTTCTTCTTCGGATAACTCGGGACGGGTAATAACCAGTTTCTCAGTTGGATTTTTTTCCATTTTATTTTTCTCGGTTTTGAGGTAGATTAATGATGTCCCCTGCCTGTAAAGTAAATGCTTAACATGGTATAAATCAATATATTATGATTGAAAATTGAGGTCATCGCAGGTCTTGAAATTTCACTTGCAAATAGGGGACAAATTTACGTACTTTTGACACCTCGAAACGATTTTTTTTCAACAAAATTGTGTTAATAAATAGTTATGAAATGAAGCTGTTTTTTCGCAACTTCGGAAGTGGTCAGCCTGTTGTCATATTGCACGGTTTATTTGGCCTTTCCGACAACTGGGTTACCTTCGCCCGTCAGTTGGGAGAGCATTACGCCGTATATGTGCCCGACCTGAGAAATCACGGTCAATCGCCTCACAGCATGGTGTTTGATTTTTCATCCCTTGAAAATGACATAACTGAACTTGTTGAAGAAATCGGGTCGGACCGCATTTTTCTGATCGGGCACTCCCTGGGAGGAAAAACGGCCATGTTTTTTGCGCTTCATCATCCTGAAATCGTCAGGAAACTGGTGATCGTTGACATCTCTTTGAGAAAGTCTCCGCCCGACAGTGAACATCAGCTGCTGCTCAACGCAATGATGGACGTGGATTTCAGTGAAGCAAATTCACGGAGCGATGTGGAAAAACAATTGCAGCAAACGGTGAAAAGCCAGAAACTGCGGCAATTCCTGATGAAGAATGTTTACTGGCGCGACCGGCACAGCCTCGATTGGCGGTTAAACCTGCGGGCCATCAATGAAAACCTGATGTCGGTATTCGAGGGTGTGGATGTTTCAGGGAGTTATCCCGGACCTGCATTATTCATACGTGGTGGTTTATCGGACTATGTCAGGGATTCCGACCTGGATGACCTGAAAATGAAATTCCCCGGTTCAGAACTTGAAACCATTGCGAATGCTTCACACTGGGTTCACGCTGATGCTCCCGGGGAATTTTACAGCCTGGTGAAAAATTTCCTCGACCGGTGATCAGTACCGGTTGATTTCAATTTTCGAAATGGCTGTCTTGATCGTGATGAAGATTTTATTTTTACCACTTGTGAAATTTGCAGTCTGGTAAATTCCGTCTCCTTTCTTTGTGAACCCGTCGAATTCTTTGCTGATCATAAATGATTCCGATTTGATCTGGCACCCCGATCCCTTCGGAACATCCACCTTGATGGATGATGCTCCTGCATTAAAGGTCATGACGGTGAGCGGGCTTTTGTCACCTATTTTTATGTCGATGGATGATGCCCCCGCATTAATGTTCGTGGTGTCGATTTTATAATCCCTCAGGTCCATCTGAATCTCGGCAGCTCCGATGTCAAAATCGAGATTCCATGTTGGTTTCTCATTGAGCCGGATTTCAACTTTATTCTCATTCACGGTGTGCCTGACACCTGATTTCTCCAGTGACAGGTTGATCTGTTTCCGGCCGTTTTCATTGGATGTCGTGAGGGAGTAGTTCCCGATATCCCCGGTTTTATCGAATGCGAGAAAATCGGAAGTGACACCCTGCAGGTTGAAATTGCCTGCAGAAGCCTCGAGTTTCAGTTCACCTTTGGTGATCAGGGAATCAAAGGGCACGCTCAGGTTTTGCGGCAGGTTGTTGTTTGCAGTGGTATCTTCATCGTCCTGCCAGTCTTTGTTGGAAAACCCATGGAAATTATCAATGTGAAACCACGAGGACCGCTCTGAAATCCGGTTGAAAAAGACGGCTGTGAGCGCAAGTACGGCTACGAGTGCAACGATTTTGATGCTGTCTTTGATGGGTAAAATTGAGATTCCCCACAGGACCAGGATCAATGGCCAGAGACTCCACAGCGCATGGAATCCGAATTCCAGCACTCCGAAATTGTTCAGCATAAATAAAATCCCGATGGCGATCAGGATAATTGCCCAGAATACATGACGATATTTCATTGGTGCAGGGTTTTAAAATTGGTTTGAATTGCGGTTCCGTTTCGTAAAAGCGTTGAGGAGCATCCCTACTCCGGCAACAATAATGATGACAGGCCAGAGATCGCCGAAGCTGATCTGGGGGATGAGTTCGTCGGCAAGAAATAAGCCGCCCAGTGTAATGAGTACAAGGCCACCGATCAAACTGCCTTTGTTCCGTTCCCTGGTTTGCGGGGTTGGTGGCGATGCCTGCTGAGGCGTTTCAGTTGTTGAATTTTCCGCGGTTTGCCCGGAAGGTTCTGCCGTGAAATCTGTTGGCCCGGGGTTCGGCTGTTTAAAGTCCTGACCCGGTTTGTATGCTGAGGCATACGTTCTTACAGGGTTTTCCGGGGTGACAATCCAGAGCACCAGGTAAATCAGGAAGCCGCCGCCTCCGGCAAGTGTCAGGATGACAAATGCAAGGCGCACGAGCAGCGGGTCCATTACAAAATATTCGGCCAATCCGCCGGCAACACCGGCAAATTTGCGGTCAGATGTGCTTCGATATAAGCGTTTAGGTTCCATAAAATAGATTATTTGGGTGTTTTCCCGGTTTAGACGGCATCGCGGAGAATAGGTTACAATAATATTATTACGGGATACTAGCCTGCCAGCTCCTGCTTTTTCTTGTAGATCCGGGATGAAATGACAAGACTTATTTCAAAAAGGGCATACAGGGGTATGGCAACGATAAGCTGGCTGAATATATCCGGGCTCGGAGTGATAACTCCTGCGATAATAAGGATCGCAATCAGCGTATGTTTCCTGTATTTTCGGAGATATTGCGGGGTGATAATCCCGATCTTCGTCAAAAATAAAATCAGCACCGGCAGTTCGAACAACAGCCCCATCAGGAGGGTCATCATGGTGATGGAGCTCACGTACGAGGTGAGGGCAATCTGGTTCGAAACGGCGGCACTCACGGCATAACCTCCCAGGAAATTGATCATCAGCGGGGCCGCGATGAAGTAGCTGAACAAAACTCCCAGGATGAACAGCAACGAAATGATGGTTACGGCTCCCCTTGAACTGCGGATCTCCTCTTCATTCAACCCTGGTTTGACGAACCGCCATAATTCCCATAATACATAGGGGAGTGCTACGATCAGTCCGGCTATAAGGGAGATGTTCATGTGCGAAGTAAACTGGCCGGCCAGGTTGATGTTGATCAGCTGAAACTGCGACGGATCTATGCAAAGCGAAGGCATTGAAAGCAAATCGCCCAGTTTGCAGAAGGCCCGGTAGGTAATGAAGGTTTTTGATTTGGGAGCAAGGATGATGCCGTCAAACAATACTTCCTTGAATGCAAATGCAGCGATGGAAGTGACCAGGACAGCGATGAGAATTCTCCATAAGGTGCCTCGTAAAATATCGAGATGCTCCCAGAAAGTCATCTCCTTTTCTCCAACGTTTTCTTCTGAATCTGATTGTTTCATCCTCGTTTTTATCAGGGGCAAAGGTATAGATAAAAAAAAGTTCATCATAACGATTGGAAGAAGGATTTAACTTTGTATTTTTGGATAAATAAATTCATCATGGCCGAACAACGCGAAATCCTTCTTGAACAGATGCTCAAGGTGTTAAAGGATATAGAAACGAATACGTGTGATAAGCAATTCTATCCGGACACCAACCTGCTTGAAAAGAAAATCGATCACATCATCGAACTGCACGAGAAGCAGATTGAACTGCTGAAGATGCTTGACGATGACCGGTGTACGTGCAAAAAGAGTAAGTCGGGGAAACAGAAAAAGGATAAGAAGGTAAAGAAGGTCAACAAGATCAAAAAGACCTGATTCATTCACACATGCCGTTTTTACCGGTGCCCTGCCCTTTACGGTAGCGGTATTTCATTTGACCACCCTGCATGGAACATCCGTATAAATCGCGGTAAAGGGCCGACAGCCTTTGGGCTTGCTCCGGCGTGCAGACTTTCTTCAATGCCCTGTATTGCCTGATGTTTTCCTTCTGAATTTCCAGTTGAAGCAGTGACAGGTTTAACGCCATTTTGTTTAACAGCAGGGTGTCGGGCGACTCTTTTTCCAGTTCGGTAAGAATGGATGCCCTTGTTTCTTTGACTGCCTGTGAAATGGGCCCGGCAACAATCGTATATGCGCTGTTTATTTTCGATACCTGCACGGTTTGTTGATCCGATAATTTCAGTTCGTCGCGGAAGGCGGCGCACTGTTGTTGCGCCGGGGTGCAGCAAGCGGCCGGAGCCTGGGACTTCCGGAAAAGAAAAAAGCTGGCAAGCGCCGAGATATTGATGATCACCAGGAACATCAGTACCCAGAAAATAAAACGGTTTCTCTGAAAAAAGTTCATGTTGTTATTTGTTTATTACCAGTGTTTTATCTTCGTCGGCGAAGTCGGAAATGAACAGGTTGGATTTCAGGAACAAAATATTTTGAGCCGAATTTCCCGGGCTGTCAGCCTGCATCTTCCCATTGCCGGCAGTATAAAACCCGATGGCGATCCCGCACAGGAGTGCGACGGCAATTGCGACAGGCTGAAGGATGCGGGTATATGTTTGGGAATGGGACCTGCCACGGCTCAGGAACTCGGTTTCGGTGCGCTGAAGCAAACGCGTGGCAGCAAACGGGCTGGGTTCACCCGCTTTTTCCTTCAGGATGATTTCCTCAAGGGCTTTAAATTCAGCAAGCAGTTGTGCGCAGGAAGGACACGAAGCAATGTGGACATCCATGGATGCATGAAGTTCCCGGGGAAGTGTTTCCTCAGTGAAACCGAATATATTTGATTTAAATTGATCGCAATTCATAGGTCAGGTTTTTTTATACTCTGAAAACTGGCAGACCAGGTATTTCTGCAGGTTTATCCTGGCCCGGTGAATCAATGACTCAACGGCAGGCACCCCGATTTTCATGATCTCGGCTATTTGTTTGTACGACCGGTCGTCAAACTTGCAAAGGACGAACGCGATGCGCTGGTTTTGCGGCAAACGGCCGATGGCGGCATGCAGCAAATCACGTTTCTCTTTATCCTCCATGCCGGACTGCGAAACTGATGGTTCCGGGTCAACCCGCCCGGTGTGTTCGCCCGGATGCCGGAACAGCGATTCCAGCCGCATCATGATGCCCTGCCTTTGCTTCTTTTTAACATGGTTCAGCGACTTGTTGACCGTAATCCGGTAAATCCAGGTTGATAATGAAGAATTTTTGTTAAACGATGTCAAGGAGCGTATGATTTCAAGGAAAATGTCCTGTGATAAATCTTCGGCATCTTCCATGTTCCCGACAAAATAACAGGCTGTTTTGATAACCTGCCGCTGGTACTGGCTTACCAGGTGTTGAAAGGCATTGCGATCACGCCGTAAGATTCCTTCAATCAACTCAGGGTCGGTCATTCTGCTGGATCAGTGGGGGTGGGTCAAAAAGCCTTATTCACCGCGAAGGCGCTAAGGCGCAAAAATGAATTTGTTATTTTACTTTGCGTTTTAGCGTCTTAGCGGTGAATTCTGACTTTTGAAGCATCCTCATCAGGATGTTGTAGTGAATTACTTAGAAGGTTGAGTGCCCTGGGTACAGCTCGATTTTTTTGCGCAACAATTTCCATTCTGCTGTCCTTTTCCGCAGCCTGCTCCGTTTTTCATGCCTTTCCCGTCGCAATTGCCTTTGCCCTGACCTTGCTGACAGCCGTTTCCATTTTTCATGCCTTGTCCGCAGGAGGTTCCTTTGCATTTTCCGGAGGATCCGCAGTTATCGCAAATGCCATCGCCGTTTTTATCAGTGAAATTTTTTCCCTGGGCGCAGGCTCCCTGCGATTCGTGCTTGCAGCTTGCATCGGTGGTTTTTCCGGAGGCAACAGTAGCTGATTTGGTTTTGGTTTTCTCGGGATTTACGGTTGAAGCAACCTGTGAGAAAGTAATCCCGCTGAAAAATACCAGCAAGGCAAAGGTCATTAAGATTCTGGATGCAGTTTTCATAGTTTGTTTGTTTAAATGTTTATGTATGGGTTTATAGACATTAGACAACAGATAATTGAAAAACTTGCGGCCGGAAGAAATTATTTCTTTGTTCCGGTGCATGGGAAATCCAATACACGCATGTCGCAGCTGCCCATCTCGCAGCAAGTGTCGCATACCCGCTTGAAAACATTGAATCCGGTGAGTTCGATGTGGCCTGATTCGTAACCGCCCTTCACCGGTTCCTCCCGCATGAGGTCTGTGCTGAGATACTTCTTGTTGCAGTCGGCAAAAACAGTCACAACGGCTTTATCGGGACCGAGCTCATTCTGTATCTGCAGGGCCCCTAGAAAATTGGCCCCCGATGAAATTCCCACGGCAAGCCCGAGATGCCGGGCCAGCTTCTGGGCCAGGATGATCGAATCCCCGTCGTGAACAGCTACGATCCTGTCAAGCTGGTCGAGCTTTACGATTGCCGGGATAAACTCGTCGCTGATTCCCTGGATCCGGTGCGACCCCACTTTATGCCCGGTCGACATGGTCGGTGATTCCGCGGGTTCCAGCGGATGAACTTTCATGGATGGATTCAGCGACTTCAGGTACCGGCCAACCCCCATGACGGTTCCGCCTGTGCCCACCCCGGCAACAAAGGCATCCGGCGTAATTCCGTGGTATCGGAGCTGATGCCATATTTCGGGACCCGTTGTTTTTTCGTGTGCTTCAGCATTGGCATCGTTTGAAAATTGCTGCGGAAGAAAAATATTGGCTTCCCTGGCGGCGATCTCTTCCGAGATCCTGATGCTACCCAGGAATCCGCCCTGTTCCTTTGACACAGGAATGATCTCTGCACCCAGGCTCTTGATGATGTCGACACGCTCTTTGCTCATCCAGTCGGGCATGATGATCCTTACATTGTGCCCCAGTGCCTTGCCGATTGCCGCAAAAGCGATCCCGGTATTGCCGCTGGTGGCTTCTACGATGGTGTCGCCCGGCTTGATCCTGTTTTCTGCATAAGCCTGTTCGAGGATGTACAATGCCATGCGGTCCTTGATGCTGCCTGTTACATTATAATGTTCCGATTTGGCATAAATGACCCTTTTTTCGCCCCGGTATGTGAAGTTGATGGCCAGCATGGGAGAGTTCCCGATCAGTCGCCAGAGGTCCTTGAACCGGAGTTTAAGTTGATTGTCGATCGCAGTGTTCATAAGCAGGTATAATAAACCCGGGAGGTTTTTTTTAAAGTGGTTAACGGATGCAAAAATAACAAAAACAGCCGTTTGAACAACCATTGCTGGCCGATCAAACGGCTGGAAAAGGATCTTTCAGCAAAATCCCGGCAGAGGGGATGATCAGGTGAAGATTATCTGGGTCTGGAGTCCGCCGCACATTTCATAGAACTGGCCAACGGTGAGTACATCTTTTACTCCTTCCCATAAATCGTCCTTCTTCAGCTTGAACATATCCATGGCCAGTTTGCAGGCGAAAATTTCCCCGCCGCCTGCTTCGATCATCTCCAGGAATTCTTTTACCGGCGGAATGTCCAGTTTTTCCATCTGGCTTCTCATCATGGCCGAAACGCCGGTTTCGACGCCCGGAAGCATTCCGAGCACCGTCGGGAAGGGCAGCCCCCCGGGCATGCGCATGGCAGGGTTGCCAACAGTTCCGGTGTGAAGGCTGTTCATGGTTTTTTTTGTGATTGCATCAAGGCCGAAAAATGTAAAGAAGATCTTGGTTTCAATACCTTCCATTACAGCGCCGTTGCCCATTACCAATGATGCGTAAACATCCTCAAGGGTGCCTTTGGCACAGATGAGGCATACTTTCTTGATAGGAAATTCTTCGATTGCCATGGTATCAGTTTTTAAATGTGGATGTGCATGCAGGAGCACATGGACCTTTTTTTTTAAACGCAGGATGCAGGTTTGGGAATACCGGCAACCTTTGCTGCCTTTTTCATCGGCGCCCCCGGGAAAAGACCGTAGAAGCCTTTGATGTCGATGATGCCCGAATTCCCGACGGAACGGATTGTCAGCGTTTCACCTTTTGAAAACCGGTCCCTGAGAAAATCAAGGACTGCAAAATGTTTGTCCGAGAGTTGAATTCCTTCCTCACGGCCAATTTCGATTGCCACTTCTTTGGTCCATTGTGCAGGATTTGTAAAATAACCATCTTCATTGACGTCGACGGTTACACCTGCGATGTTTTTCTGTGCCATACAAAACAAGTTTAGATTTACGATTATTGATTTACAAATTACGATTGTTGATTTACGATTGTTGATTTACGATTGTTGATTTACGATTAACATTACTACTAATCGAAGGTCTTTCAACCTCCTGCTCACCTGCCCGCCCGCTCACTTTCCCACATTCCCCGGGCTGATCGCCTGTACCAGCCTCAGTGTATACGAAAGCGATTTCCTCACATCAGGCGAATTCATCTGCTTCAGGAGGCCAAACAACGATTTGTTGTCCAGTTTATCGTCCATTTTTATTTCTGCGAAAGCCTTCGAAACCCGGCCCAGTGCTTCGATCACATCCGGTTGCGTCAGGTTCCTGACAATGTCGAAATATCCCTTCTGATCGAACTCGTTCATTTTATTCACGGCATCAAGCCCGACCTGGTGCAGGATCGGCGATACATCCTTCATGAAATCCTTTGCGCTTTCGAGCATTTCGAGCATTTCATAAAACGTATCGATGTTCTGGAGTATCTTGATCAGCAGCATCGGAATTCCGTTGTGATCGAATTCCACCTGCGATTTGTCAAGCATGACAACCGTATGCCGGAATGCATCTTTTGCCACGATGCTCAGATCGGATACCAGGTCGTCTAATTCTTCACGGTTCCTCTTTTGCAGCTCAATGCTTTCGAGGATCATGTCCATTTTGTGATTGAGTTCACTGATCTGTTCCTGGATGTTATTTTCTGACATAGCTTTATGGATTACATTTTTTTACCGGCCATCGTCATTTTTGAATCGATCGGCATCTCTTTGCCTTTCAGCAGGATGTGCCAGTATATCCAGCGGAACATGAGCTTTCCGTAATGGTTCATCCGTGTCTCCTTCAGCAGTCCGAAGGGGCCGATCCCAGGAAACGGGAATGACCCGGGCAATGGCTCGGTGTCGTAGTTGAAATCAATCAGGGCGCCCTTGCCAAAGCCTGTTTCGATGTAGCAGTTGGAGTGGCCGTCAAAAGATTCGGTTAGCGCACGGTTTTCAATGGCACACATCAGGTTTTCGGTGAGGACATCGGCCTGGAAATGAACTACGGATCCCGCTTTGGATGTGGGGAAATTACCAGCATCACCGATGACAAATATGTTTGGAAAAAAATCGGACCGCAGGGTGTGTTTATGAGCCTTTGCAAAATCCATTTCATCGCCCAGTCCGCTCAGGCCGATCATCGGATCTCCCTTGTGAACAGGGACGGATACCAGGCAGTCGAAGGGAATTTCCCGTTCATCGTATGATACCAGCATCTTCCTCTCGTTGTCAACTTTTTCAAGGTAAAAGTCCGGGATAATATTGATGTTTTTTTCTTCAAGCAGGGCTCCGAGAACCTTCGACGCCCGTGGTTTGGTGAATGCTCCTGACATCGGTGTCACGTATGATATGTTAACCTTGTTGCGGATGCCACGCTCTACAAAAAATGCATCGGCAAACATCACGAATTCGAGCGGTGCAACCGGGCATTTGATAGGCATGTCGGCAATGTTCAGAACCAATTCCCCGCCTGGCCAGGTTTTGAAAAATTCCGACAGGGCAGTGGCGCCTTCCACTGTGTAGAAATCAAAAATATTTTTATGCCAGAGCGGACCTTTCAGGCCGGGAGTCTCTTCCGGAACAACCCTGGTGCCCGTGGCAACTATCAGGAAATCATATTTCAGGGAGATGCCGTCCTTTAATATAACATGGTTGCTGCTGCCGTCGATGCGTTCAATCTCCTGGAAAATTACATTCACTCCCATCGGAATAAAGCTCATTTTCGGCTTGACAACGTCCTGCCGGGTGTACATCCCGAACGGGATGAATAAAAACCCCGGTTGATAGTAATGTGTTTTGTGCTGATCAACGATGGTGATTTCCCATTCGTCGCGTGCCAGCAGTTTTCTCATTTTGTTGGACATGATCGTGCCTCCCGTGCCGGCTCCAAGGATTAATAGTCGTTTCATGATTTTTCAGATTAATACAACATGATTGTATGCACAAAATTACATATCTGAATGATACGATTTATATCTTTGTTATAAAATTAACACAAAATATATTCAGTCTAGATACAAAAATGGGTTTATTTCAGGAGGGTGTGAAACAATTAGCAATCGATTCCCGGAGGAGCAGGAATGACATGTAATAGAAAACGGGGAAAATTATCAGGATTTCTTTTCAGTCTGGTCGGCAGTAGTAGTTTTCTCGGAAGGTTTTTTCAATTCTTCTTCCATGCCG
Source organism: bacterium (assembly GCA_037141055.1). Taxonomy (GTDB): domain Bacteria; phylum Bacteroidota; class Bacteroidia; order Bacteroidales; family FEN-979; genus CAIVAT01. Next base: position 45,282 of record JBAXDH010000001.1, read on the forward strand.
TCCACTCCGTCTTTGAAACTTTTTACCCCTTTTCCCAATCCTTTCATGAGTTCGGGAATTTTTTTCCCGCCAAAAAGAAGAAGTACAACAAGGGCAATGAGCAGGAGCTCAGTTGTGCCAAGTCCGAAAATTAACAAGATGCTTAGGGTCATGATTTCGGTTTTTTAGGGTGCTATGCGCTGCAAAGATACAAATGTTAATGCAATTCTGTGACAGGGTTAAAAAAGAGACAGGAATCACCATAACTAAGGAACCTGAACCCGTTTGACAGGGCATAATCATACGCATCTTTCCAGTTTCCGCCGATCAGCGCCGCGACAAGCAGCAGCAGGGTGCTCTGGGGCATGTGAAAGTTCGTGATCAGTCCGGAAAGGAGCCTGTACCGGTATCCCGGCGCAATCATGAGCCGGGTCTCACCCGAATATTCTTCAAGATGATTCTTCTGGAGAAAATCAAGCAGCGCCTCCAGCGACTGAGCCGTTGTTATGGTGCCGGTCCCATTGGCCTGGTAAGGTTCCCATTGCGTGACAAGCGGGAGGCATGCCGGGCCTTCGCGGATCAGCCTGGCCCCGAGCCAGTACAAACTTTCCATGGTCCGGGCGGAGGTGGTTCCGACGGCGAAAACAGGCCTTCCGGGATTATTCAGCAGGTGTTCAATCACATCCGCACGGACCACTATTTTTTCATGATGCATCACATGACTGCCAATCTGCTCCGCAACAACCGGCCGGAATGTTCCCACCCCCACATGCAGCGTGACTTTTTCAACCTCGACCCCTTTCGAAATAAGGCGGGTTAACACGGAATCCGTAAAATGAAGTCCTGCCGTTGGCGCTGCCACCGAACCGTCATGGTCAGCGTAAATCGTCTGGTATCGCTCATTGTCAAGTAGTTCTGAAGGCCGGTTTATATAGGGTGGCAAGGGAATGAGCCCCATGATTTCCAGGATTTCCGAAAACCGTTTCCCGGGGGGATTCCACCGAAATGAGATTTCATGACTGCCATCGCCACAATCGCCGGTATGCTCGGCAAACAACTGGTAAACTTGGCCATGCAGGGTCGATTCAAGCACCAGGGAACCGGACTTCCAGCGTTTCAGGTTTCCGACCAGGCATTTCCACTTTGAGGCAGATTGCTGTTGAAAGGCAGCCTGAATCTCACGAACCGGCGCGATCGGTTCCAGGCAAAAAATTTCCACCCGTGAACCGGTTTGCTTCCTGAAGATCAGCCTCGCCCTGATCACCCGGGTATTGTTGAAAACCAGCAGACTGTTTGCAGGGAGATACGCGTCAATATTTGAAAAAATATCCTGGCTGATCCGGCCCTGGCTGTATACCAGGAGTTTTGATGCATCGCGCTCTGCCAGCGGGAATTGGGCAATTTTATCCGCAGGCAGCTCATAATCGAAATCTTTGATGGAAATTGTTTCAGGATTCGGCATCAGGAACATTTTCCGGCAAAGGTCGGTAAAAATTCAGAGAGGTTCAGTGCTTGTCTGAATTGAAGAATGTTGGTTTATAGGTCAGCATGACATACGCATACTGTGCCCATTTGCCGGTACCCGGGTTCAATCCGTTCAGCCTTTCCATGGTTGTTGTAGGCAGGAAAAAGCAATAGGCGGCATTCACCTCAAAATTGTTAAAAGGTTTGTACAAAACCATCAGGTCAACTTCCGATCCGAGATTCCTGTTTACTTCAACATACGGCGTGTCACCGGGTTTTTTTATGGTGACAGGTAAATAGCCCTGCGCCAGGCCGAACATCCGCCAGGTTGCTTCAACTGAAGCCTTTCCGGTAAGTGCAAGGGTTGCCTTGGCATACAGGTCGGTAAGACCGGCACTGTTCCCGCTGGTTACCTGGGTGCTGAACATATCCATATAACCGTAAAATCCATGGTTGGTTCCGTATAAAGTGGAAAAGGAGGCCGACCTGGTTTTCAACCCCTCCGTGTCAGAGTAATTGTTGCCGCTCATGTATTCATATCCCGCCAGGATGGTGAGCGGCTTCACTACTTTATAGGATGCGTATCCCCCGGCAAACCCGGCGCTTATAGTTTTGCCATCGCTAAAATGCCCTGCCTGGTAATATCCTGCTCCGAAAAGTTTAAGATTTTTATATGTGTACGAAGCTGTTCCGCCGAATGTGAACCTTCCGTACAACTGGGTCGGGTAGGAGGTGGTGGCAGTTGAAACGGTAGTGGTTGGAATGGAGGTGGTGCCAATCGTATCATGGTTGCTGTTGATCACATAGAAAATCTGGTACGATGTTGAACTGTTTTTTACAGTGCTGTTGGGTTTTTGAAAAACATCCAGGATGGCAAGTACACTGAAAACCAGGTTATCCTTCAAAAACTTCTTCTGTTCATAAAGGTATCCCATGTACTTGTAATTTTTCAACGGATAGGAGGACAGGAATGCGGTGGCGGGCGAAGTGTTGTTGATGGCAAAACCAAAATCACCCCGGTAACTTTCACCGGCAGATTCCCATTGCAGCAGTGCCACATCGTGGGTGGCGCCTTTGGGCCCCCAGTTTGAATTTCCAAACAACCGTGCGTCATCGTAAATTAACTCCATCCGTCCTATTTTAAAGGCAATTCCCTTTGTGAAGTTATACTTGAACCAGCCTTCGTAAATGTTGATTGTATTACGGGTAATGGTGTCGGAAGAATAGTTGTTCTCTCCGTAAACATAGGCATGCTGAATGGAAAATTTTGCCTGGAACTGTTCATTTTTATAGTCAAAGATCAGCCTGTTCCTGCCGAGGATGTCAAAATATGGAGTCTGGCTCGAATCCCTTAATTTGGAATATCCGTCGCGGTATTCGATGCGGGGTCTGAATTCGGCTGAGATGTTGAATTGTGCCACGGCATTCACTGTGAACATGGCCAGCAGGCATCCTGCAAGAACGAGTTTTTTAATGTTTTTCATCGGAGGGGAAGTTTAAATTTCAGGTGAAACCAGGAAGCAAATTTAGGGAAATCGACGCTGATATTGAAATGAAATCAATGTGTTTTTTTGATGAAATATTGGGTAAATTTGTATAAAAATCCGGGATATGAATATCAGGCAGCACATTCCAAATACCATAACGATTTTCAATCTTCTGAGCGGGGTGATTTCACTTACGCTGACTTTCAAAGGGGATTATGTGAATGCATCCCTGTTTATTTTCCTCGCGGCCGTATTTGATTTCCTCGACGGCAATGCTGCACGGATGCTCAATGCTCATTCCGACCTGGGAAAGCAGCTTGACTCGCTTGCCGATATGGTTTCCTTCGGTGTGGCCCCGGGGGTAATGATTTTCCAGATGATTTCGGTACAGTGTGCCGGGAGCTGCAATATCTTCGAACGGATGCACCTGACGCCCTATCTGGCCATGCTGATCCCGGTGTGTTCTGCACTCAGGCTTGCAAAATTCAACATCGATCCGAGGCAGGAGGTAAATTTCATCGGATTGCCCACACCGGCGAATGCGATATTTTTTGCATCAATTCCATTGGTGCTGTTTGTCCAGCCAGGCCTGTTCAGCTTTGTCCATGTTGATTTTCTCGTGACGTTTTTTTCGAACACGAGGGTGCTCACAATCATGGCAGTTTTCTTTTCATATCTCCTGATCTCGGATTTTAAGATATTTTCCATGAAGTTTAAAAACATGGGATGGCAGGGAAACGAGCTGCGCTATATCTTGCTGATCATCTCCCTTGTGATGTTCCTGCTTTTCTTCCTCAGCGCAATCCCCATCATCATCATGGTCTATATACTGATGTCGGTTTTCTTTCAGAATTATATTGTGGAATAAACGAAGTTGCGGTTTTCCTAGCGCAACTCGAAATTCTGGCCCAGGTAAACTTTCCTTACATGGGGGTCGTCCGCGAGTTCTTTTCCGGTACCGGCTTTCAGGATGGAGCCTTCGAACAGCAGGTATGACCGGTCGGTGATCGAGAGGGTTTCATGAACGTTATGGTCGGTGATCAGCACCCCGATGTTTTTCTCCTTCAGTCGGGTGACGATTTGCTGGATGTCTTCAACCGCAATCGGATCGATGCCCGCAAAAGGTTCGTCGAGCAATACAAATTTCGGATCTACGGCAAGCGACCTGGCAATTTCACACCTGCGGCGCTCCCCGCCCGACAGCGTGATGCCCTCGCTTTTCCTGACATGCTGAAGGCCGAACTCGTCCAGCAATTTCTCCAGCCGCTCTTTTTGCTGATCCCTGGAAAGCCCGGTAAACTCCAGGATCGACCGGATGTTGTCTTCCACGGTGAGTTTCCTGAAAATGGACGCTTCCTGGGGAAGGTAGCTGATGCCGCGCTGCGCCCTCTTGTACATGGGTTCCCTGGTGATGTTCAGATCGTCGAGGAAAACCTCTCCCGACAACGGTTTGATCAGCCCGACGATGATGTAGAATGAAGTGGTTTTCCCGGCTCCGTTCGGTCCCAGCAATCCGACGATTTCACCCTGGTTCAGTTCGATTGAAACCTCGTTGACAACAGTGCGTTTCCTGTATTTCTTGACGATTTTTTCAGTCCGGAGGATCATGCAATGAGTATTAATTGAGTAAAAGGAATTGTTAACCGGCCACAAAATTAGAAAGAAAATAGTAGCGACACGAATATTCCGAATTTTGAAACATGGCTGCGTGGAATGTCATGAAGATGGCTCATTCGCCAAACCGCGTCGATCTTGATGATCTTGAAAATATTTTCGATCCCGACCCCTGCCTCATAATAGGGCTTTTGTTCAAATGATCTCATGTTCCCGGGGAAAAGGGAGTACTGTGCATTTTGATCGCTCAGGGTTCCGTAAACAGCCCTGACATGAGCAACTTCACGCCATTTCAACTTGCGCAAAAGAGGGATTTTGTTGAACAGCAGGCCCCCGAAATGGTGGGTGTATACAGCGCTGATCCACGTGTCGCTGACAAATTCATAGTAGTTCATCAGGTTGGACGAACGGTCATCATAGAAGAACGATTGATTCCCGTCATGAATTCTGAGCAGGGGATATGGCACAGTTCCCCATATTTTACCCGCCTCAATGATGTATTTTGACCATCCGATGGTGGCAAAGTTAAACCACTGCGAACAATACAGCACCAGTTTCTGATATCCAAAATCACTTTTAAACGCATTGGGCATCCCGTAGGTATAACTTACCTGCACGATGGGGTACGCCGAGCTGATGGTGACCCGGGTAAATGCAGCGGACACAAAACGTTCGTGAAAAGAAAATCTTGCATCGATTTGTATTTCAGAAGTGTAGATTGAATTCATAAACTCCGGAACGGCCCTGCTTTCAGGAAATATGACGAATTCGGTCGATCCGAGGGGAAAGAGTTCACGGTGAATCAGGTGGATCCTGTTAAGGAAACCGTTAAACCACTCGTGTTCATAGCAAACCTGGTATTCGCGCACCATGGTGAGCTTGTTGTTGGGGCCGCGGTGAAAGAGGGAGGAAAGGATGTTGTCTGTCGCAAATGCGGTTGGGCTTGATCCAAGTTGCTCGATATCATATTTAAACCCGGCAGTAAGGTCGCGGCGGGGATTTTTGCTGAACATATAAATTACGTCTCCGCCGTATTTAAACTTCCTGTCAAAGGTGCCATAGGCAAGATAGCCTTCAATCTGAATCTTTTTGCTGAACTTGTTGGAGGTGCGGAGTCCGAACCGAAATCGTGCGCCCTCCATGCTGTTGTAGCTGAACAGTTTGGCATACGGGCCGATTTCAACCTTTCCCCACTTGAGGTACCCGGTAAAGATTGCATAAATAACATCGATATAGGTTCTGAAAACAGGGATCGATTTTACGGAGTCCACCATGGAGTAAATGCTTTTCTCCCTGGTACTCAGCTTTTCCGGCCTCTTGTCGTCCCAGTATTCCTTCGATTTACCGGTCGACTCAGGGTCAATAAAGATGTTGGTGGCCCCGTGAAAAAAACGCTTGTCGCCGGGAATATCGAACTGGAAATTTCTGTAAAACGAAGTACGGTGGCCGTAAAACCCCAGTGTTTTTTTTGCATCGTCAACAATGTTGAAATCGGCATTCAGCACATCCCGGGTAAGCATCCAGAACCGGTTGCCGGTCCATGTGAATTCCTGTTCAGTTTCGAGATCATTGATGAAGTTGACGTTGGCATCATCGGCAACGCGCATCCGGAATTTTTTTACGGCAAACGAAGTGTCATTGATCCAGAGATTTCCCGCGAAGGTTAATTCCTGTTTTCTCCGTGGTTTGAACATGATATGGTAACACCAGTTATTCCCGATGAAAGCGCTGTCGACAAGATACACCTTATAATAATCAATGGCAAAATCGGCCACGGGGCTTACGAAATTTTTCCCGAAAAGAGGGATGAAGTTCTTGTAAATGTCTACCTGTTCAGACAAATGACCCAGAAACTGGGAGACGCTTGCATTTTCAAACCCTGAAATCGATGATGCGGTGATAATCTCTTTCTTCGCCTGGGGCGATTTCCGGTAAAAAACGTCCGACATTGTTTCCGTGATCAGCACGGGGAGGAAAGATTTGCCGGTTAACGTGGATGTGTCCAGGTAATTCCACACGAAGTCAAACTTCTTCAGCATCTTGCGGTTCCTGAAACGTTCACTGATGTTGTTGGCATCAATCTGAACTTTGGTGTAGGCTTCGTACTGGTATGTCTCGAATGATTTCAGGCAGTTTTTATCCTTGTTCCGGATGACTTTCTCTAAAAGTACCTCTGCCGGGTTGCCTTTGTATCTGATGGTTAATTCCGGAAGGTTGAAGTCTTGCGGCAGCAATTCGAAATTGATCGTTTGAAACTGCCCGGGTTGAATTTTTTTCGTGCTCGCATTATAACCAATGAGGAAAGCCTTGATGGAATCGCTCTTTTGTTTGAATTCCAGGGCAAAATTCCCGTTAAAATCAGTAAGGGTTCCAACTGTCGAGCCTGCGATAATGATGTTGACAAACGGGATCGCCTCTTTCGACTGTCCGTCCCTGACCGAACCCATGATTTTTGTGACCTGGGCCGATGAAACGAACGGTATGAACAGGCAAAAGAAAACAGGGAAGACATAAGCCTTCCAGTTATAATATTCCTTCCCGCAGGATATCATGAAGATGGATTACGCCCAGGTATTTTTGTTTGTCCACCACCAGAAGCTGGGTGATGTTGTTTTCGCGCATGATGCTCAGCGCATTTACGGCCAGCGTACCCGAAGCAATGGTGCGCGGGTTTTTTGTCATGATGTCGGAGGCTTTCAGGATGCTGATATCCTTGTTTTTTTCAAGCATCCGGCGCAGGTCCCCGTCGGTGATGATCCCAAGCAGCGTCCTGCCTTTCAGGACAGCGGTAGCTCCCAAACGGCTGGAGGATATTTCGATGATCACTTTATGAATGTCGTCATTATGCCTGACCTGCGGTGCCCTGTTCCCCGGGCAGAGATCGCCTACTTTCAGGTAAAGCTGTCTCCCGATCGCACCGCCCGGATGCAGTTTTGCAAAATCACCGGAGGTGAACCCGCGGGCTTCCAGCAAACATACAGCCAACGCATCACCCATAACCATCTGGGCGGTAGTGCTCGAAGTAGGGGCCAGGTTATTCGGACAGGCTTCTTTCGACACGGTTGCGTTGATTACATGGTCAGCATGCCGGGCAAGGAAAGAATCTTTTTTTCCTGCCATGGCAATCAGGGAACTGCCAAACTCTTTAAGCAGGGGGACAAGGATTTTGATTTCGGGCGTTTCGCCGCTGTTGGAGATGCAAATCACAACATCGCCTTTCTGGATCATACCCAGGTCGCCATGGATCGCATCGGCAGCATGCAAAAAACTGGCCGGGGTTCCGGTGGAATTCAGGGTTGCCACAATTTTCTGCCCGATAATGGCACTTTTGCCGATTCCGGTCACAATCACCCGGCCTTTGCATTTAAGGATCAGATCAACACAATTTAGAAAATCAACATCCACCGATTTTGTTAATTTTGCGATTGCGGCTGCTTCATCCTTAATTGTATTGATGGCAACGGCTTTTAATGCGGTACTATTTTTCAACGCACAATTTTTTTTAAAAAAATTTGTTTAATTCCAAACGTTTATACTTACATTTGTATATAGGCGCGGTAAAAAGTTACAGATCATCCTGCCCAGAACAAAAGTACTAAAATAAATCCAAGTCAAAAAATGGCGGCCAGCAAGGACGAGCATCAGTTGCATGAAGTATTGAAGAAAGTGTTTGGTTATGATAGCTTTAAGGGAAATCAGGAAGCCATAATTCGGAGTGTTTTAGCCAATAACGATACTTTTGTCATCATGCCTACGGGTGGTGGTAAATCGTTATGTTACCAGCTTCCCGCCATGATGAAACCCGGAACGGCCATCATCGTTTCCCCGTTGATCGCCCTGATGAAGAACCAGGTTGATTCCATCAGGAGTTTCGGCACCGAGAACAATGTCGCTCATTTTATGAATTCTTCGCTTACCAAGCAGGAAATCATGCAGGTAAAGCAGGACATTGTGGACGGCAACACCAAGTTGCTCTATGTGGCACCCGAAACCATCACAAAGGAAGAAAATATTGAATTTCTCCAGAATATCCAGATTTCATTTTATGCCATCGATGAGGCACACTGCATTTCGGAATGGGGGCACGACTTCAGGCCGGAATACCGGAGGCTGCGGCCGATTATAGATGCCATCGGGCAAAAGGTTCCGGTCATTGCCCTCACGGCTACCGCCACACCGAAAGTTCAGCAGGACATTCAGAAAAACCTGAACATGCTCGATGCATCGGTCTTCCTCTCTTCTTTCAACCGGCCAAACCTCTATTATGAAGTCAGGGCAAAATCAAAGAACGTAACCAAGGATGTCATCAAGTTTATCAAAGGTCACGCAGGGAAATCTGGCATTGTTTACTGCCTCAGCCGGAAAAAAGTTGAGGAATTGTCTGAGAGTTTTGTCGTCAACGGGATAAAAGCGCTTCCATACCATGCCGGGCTGGATGCTTCAACCCGCCGCCAGAACCAGGATAAATTTCTCATGGAGGAGGTGGACGTCATCGTAGCGACCATCGCTTTCGGGATGGGGATCGACAAACCCGATGTTCGGTTTGTGATTCACTACGACATGCCCAAGAGCCTCGAGGGTTACTACCAGGAAACAGGCCGCAGCGGGCGCGATGACGGCGAAGGCAATTGCATAGCTTTTTACAGCTATGATGATATCCAGAAACTGGAAAAGTTTTTAAAAGGAAAAGCGGTGGCCGAGCAGGAAATTGCAAAGCAACTGCTGATGGAAACGGTATCCTACAGCGAATCTTCTGTTTGCCGCCGTAAACAACTGCTACATTATTTCGGAGAGATCTACACTGAAGATAACTGCCAGAACTGCGACAACTGTATGCATCCAAAGAAAAAATTTGAAGGAAAGCAATATGTCCAGCTTGTCCTCGAAACCGTGATGGCTGTAAAGCAGCAATTCAAAAACAAGCACATCATCAACATCATCCTCGGGAAAAGCGCTGCCACGATCAAATCCTATAAACACAACAAACTGGATGCTTTCGGAAAGGGATCCGACCACGACGAAAAATTCTGGAATGCGGTTATACGGCAAACACTGATTGAACGCCTTCTCACAAAAGATATCGAAAACTACGGCCTGCTGAAGATCAGCCCTGAAGGAACCGAATTTCTTAAAAATCCGCGGTCCATCATGCTGGTCGACGATCACGATTTTGAAAATCCGGAGGAAGAGGAACTTTTTGAAGCGCTCGGCTCTAAAAGCAGCACGGCCGATAAAACGCTGTTTGCCCTTCTCAAGGACCTGCGCAAGGAAATCGCCCGCAAAGAGAAACTGCCCCCGTTTGTCATATTCCAGGATCCGTCGCTCGAAGACATGGCCATTCAGTACCCCATCACCGTTGATGAACTGAAGCAGATCACCGGCGTGGGTTCGGGAAAGGCACTGAAATACGGCAAGCCTTTTCTGTCATTGATCAAGGAATATGTCGAAGAAAACGAAATTATCCGCCCGATGGACATGGTTGTCAAGTCGGTCGTGAATAAATCAGGGATTAAAGTCTTTATCATACAAAGCATCGACCGCAAAGTTGCCCTCGAAGACATTGCGCTTGCAAAAAACCTCAGTTTCGAAGAGTTGATTACCGAAATCGAGAGTATCGTCGGGTCAGGGACCAGAATCGACATCAACTACTACATTGATGAATTCGTTGACCCGTACCACCAGGAAGAGATCTTCGAATACTTCCGGAAGGCTGAATCCGATTCCATCGAGGAGGCGCTGAAAGAATTGGGTGAAGATGAATTCACGGAAGAGGAAATCAGGTTGATGCGCATTAAATTCATGTCAGAACTAGGAAATTAATCACAAACCATGCAAGAAGAAACCATTACAAGTCCTGTGGAGAACCAGGAACCGGCTCCCCGTAAAACGAATTCATCATTTTTTGTATTCAACTTCAACACTGTCCTGGGACTTTTCCTGCTGGCAGGCTTGATAGTGCTGTATTTCCTTCATTTTTCCGGGCGCAGCTCTTCCTCGACGGTTGCGCCACTTACAATTCAGAAAGCGTCAGGAAGCCCGCTCTCCGTGGTTTTTGTGAATATCGACAGCCTGAATACACATTATGAATATGTGAAAATTCTTCGCAACGACCTCGAAAGTACGGGGAAGAGGCTCCAGACGGAAGTGCTGTCTGAGCAGTCTGCCCTGGAAAAGGAGGCAAATGAATTCCAGCGGCAGGTGGCGGCCAATATTATTCCAGAAGAAAAGGCGAAACTGATGTACGAGCAGCTGATGCAAAAGCAACAGGCTCTCATGCAGAAGAAAGAGCACTACACCCAGCAGGTTGCCGACCAGGAGATGAGCATGAACCTGCGCCTGGTCGACAGCGTGACGGCTTTCCTGAAACGGTTCAACCGTCAGTACAAGTTCGATTACATCATGGGTTTCAAAGCCGGAGGGGAAATCTTAATCTCCAACGATACCCTCGATATCACAAAATCGGTTCTTGAAGAACTGAACAAAGAATACCACCAAAGAAAGAAATGAGATTTACCTTGCGTTTCCTGGTTTTATTCATGGCTGTTGCCGTGCTTTTTGCATGCAGGGAGAAAAAGGAACTGTCTGTTGTGCCGGTTACGGTGCCTGCCGATTCGCTTATTTCGGGTGAAACCATGATTCTGATCATTGCCGATATGCATGTTGCGGATGCCGCGATGATGCTCGCAAGGGACGCTGATGCCGATCCCGACAAAGACCAGGGATTTTATTACATGGGAATATTCCGCAAATACCGCATCAGTCCTGCCAGGTATGATATGAATGTGTCATATTACCGTCAGAACCCGGAAAACTTTGCGAAAATGTATGAGAAAGTAATCGAAGTACTGGAGAACCGGGCGAAATTCTGTGCCCGCAAAAAATAATTACAGCTTCGTATACGTTGCCACCGCGTGAATGAGGTTTGCCCCGTCATCCAGCGTGTAATTCCACGTAATTTTTGTCCCAACAAGGCCCCCCGATCCGTTAATTTTAATATTCGTCCCAATGATCTGGTCGGGATCAAGAAGGATCGTGGTTCCGGTCACCTCTGCCCCGGCAGGCAGACTGGCCGCCCCAGTGCCGGCAAAGTTGTAAATGAATACCCCGGTTGAAGATACCGGATCGGCCGTTATATTCACCTCGTATGTGAGTTTGGTCCAGGTTTCGGTTACACTCCATTTCCCCAGAAATGCGGCGCGTGCTCCGGCATCGGGCGTTGGATCCGCACTCTTTGCGCAACCGGAGAATATAATGGCCATAGCCAGCACCAGGGTTGAAAGAATTATCTTCATGGGTTTCATTTTAAATTGATTGACTGCCTGTCCTGGACGGGTTTTGAGGTTAAATATATTCTGCAATGCGATCTGCCAGCCGGCTCGCGCCGATCCTGAATAATTCCGGCTTCAGCCATTCTTCCCCAAGGATGCTTTTTACCAGCCAGTAATAGTTGAGCGCTTTTTCGGGATCGGCGATGCCTCCGGCAGGTTTGATCCCGATTTGCTTCCCGGTCCTGCGGTGATATTCGCCGATGATCCTGAGCATCACAAAAACAGCCTCTTCCGTTGCTGCAGGAGTAATCTTGCCTGTGCTGGTTTTAATGAAGTCGGCACCGGCTTCAATCGCTATTTCACTTGCCCTGGCGATATTTTCAGGTGTCTGCAACTCCCCGGTCTCCAGGATCACTTTCAAGGTTTTCTGGCTGACCAGCTCGCGCATGGCATCAAGTTCGCGAAATAAACGATGGTATTCCCTGGCGAGAAAAGTGCCGCGTGAGATCACCACGTCAATTTCATCAGCACCTTCGCCTATGGCATACCTGATTTCTTCCAGTTTGACGGAAATCGGCATTTGCCCGCTTGGGAAAGCAGCCGCGGTGGTGGCTACTTTGATCGGAGTGCCTTTCAACGCCTGTTTTGCAACACCTATGAAAGGCGGATAAATACACACTGCGGCGGGATATGGCAGCCCCTTTTCTCCGAAAGAAATGGCTTTTTCGCAAAGCAATTGAATCTTTGCCGGGTTGTCTGAGCCTTCCAGGGAAGTATAATCCATGCAGGAAAAGATGGTGCGCAATGCCTCTTTGCTGTTTTCAACAGCCGGCCTGCTGCCGAGGATTGCAAGGACATCTTCAGGAATGTCGATGAAGGAGATGCCGGATAGCAATGAAAAAGTGAACATCGTGCGCTGCGTTTAGAAACTGAAACTCAATCCAAGGCTCGGCATAAGCGGCATCTGGTCAACACGGGTATAAGAAACCCTGTCGAAGTAGAAGATGTTTTGCTGGTTCAGCGCATTTGTAACGCTTATATTTATCTCAAGCTTCATGGTCTTGCCCAGCGTGAATATCTTTTTCAGGTTGAAATCCAAACGGCTGTAATATGGAAGCCGTCCTTTGTCATAGTCACTGTAGAGGATTCCAAGTGTTCCGTTCCCTGTGGCATAATTGGTCCCCATGTTGCCAAAGTTGATCTGCTCGTAGAATCCGCCTGTTTGTGTAAACGGGAATCCGGATCCATAGTTATACCTCACATCAACTTCCCAGTCGTTATGTTTGCCCCAGTTAAACGTGGATACGACATTCAGGTTATGACGCCGGTCGTATGGCGGGACAAAACTTGTCATGCCGTCGTTCCGATGGATGAATCCAAGGGAATAGGTTACCCAGAAATGAATTTTTTTCCAGTCATATTTCACTGAAAAATCCACCCCTTCGGCATCACCGGTCTCATAGGTGAAATCCTTTTTGTAATAATCGGGAACTTTCGCGTTTTCCGGGGTGTCGTCATATAACTTGTTTCGGTTCAGGCCTGTGAGCACCGGGTAATATTTGTAATATCCTTCAACATTCACCGACAGGTTTGTAAGGAGATCCCATTCAAAACCGAAAACAACCTGGTCGCATTTCTGCAGTTTGTTTGTCGGGCTGGTGATGAATCCGTAAAACAGGTTCACGACATCCTTGTCGTACGTGGTACTGATCAGGTTTTGCGAATAAATGCCCGCCGCCATTTTTAGCCTGAAATTTTTTGCCATGTTGTACTTGATTGCCAGCCGCGGTTCAAAGGAAGCGACAGAAATGGAAGCGTAATACTGGAACCTCAGGCCGGGCTCAATGATAAATTTTCCGGGCATCCATTTATACTTTGCAAAGAGAGACGCCTCCGTGGAGTTCTGGGTGAAATCAATCCGGCGGTTCACAATGTTGTAAAAATCGAGAACAGTCTTATATCCTGAAAGTTCCAGCCCGTATTTCAGCGCATCCCTTCCGAAAAAATAGGTAAAATTCAAGCCGCCGTTGAATCCAGAGATCGAACTTGACCTTGGGGATTTGTTGAGCTCCTGCAACTCGACTTTATAATTCGAGTAGGCAAAGTTTCCTTCGATCAGCACGGAACTTTTTCCCGGGATTGCCAGAAAGGTCAGGCCGCCTCCGGCCGAATTCCAGTTGTAATTCTGAAGGACTTTGTAGTTGACCTTATCGGAAAAATTGAATCCGAAGACGTTTACCTTACTCCCGTTCGGGGCGTTGATGGCAACTTTTCCGTAAATATCCAGGTAATTGTACGGAAGGCCGTTTTCATCGATGTATGTGTAAAAGATCTTGCTCGACTGCTGCAGGTAGGAGTTCTTGATTGAAAGCAGGAATGTGGCGCTGGCCTCATCCTGGTTTTTAGGCTTGTAAATGGGTCCTTCAATAAGGGCCTTTGCCCCGAAGGTGCTGACGTCGAATTTTCCTGAAAAACGGTTCTTGTTCCCGTCGCGCGTGGTGACGTCCATGACAGATGAAAGGCGGCCCCCGTATTCAGCCCCGAAACCGCCGGTGTACACATCCACATTTTTCAGGATATCCACGTCAAAAACGGAAAACAGCCCGATGGAATGGAACGGATTGTAAACGATCATCCCGTCGTAAAGCACCTTATTCTGGATGGGAGGGCCTCCGCGGATATACAACTGGCCGCCCTGGTCTCCCGAAAAAATAACCCCCGGAAGTATCTGGAGGTATTGCGCCAGGTCGGGCTGGCCACCGATGGTGGGAATTGACTGAATCTCCTTCGGTGTTATTTTTATAATGCTGGTCTGTGTTTCCCTGACCTTGTTCTGCCTTGCGGCTGAAATATTAACCTCGTCAAGCTGAACCGTGGACTTCGTCAGGTACAGTTTTTTTGACAGTAAATCGTTCGCAGTTATTGTAACGGGAATCCTGAGTGTGTCACACCCTACATAGGTGACCATCAGGAAATACTGGCCGGGCGGAATCTTTGTTATGGCAAAATATCCGTTTGCATCCGTGGGGGCTCCGATGGAAGTTTTGTAAAGGTACACGTTCGTAAATATTACAGGTTCTCCTGTTGCCTGCTCATAAACGAACCCACGAATGGAGCCGTTCTGGGCATTGATCCCCTGGTGGATAAACATGCAAAGTGAAACGAGAAAAAAGAGCGGAAGAATTTTTCTGGGAAGAGGCATCGGTTGTTGATGTGTTTATCAGGTCTAAGGAGCAAAATTAGGCATAATCATCGAGTAAAAAAAGCGAAAACACCTGCAGCCGGAAAACCCCCATTGAAAAAATATTCTTAATTTTGTCCAGGTTCAAATACCTTTATATAAATCTATGCAGAAGTTATTGTTTTTGGGGGATGAGGCCATTGCACAGGCGGCCCTGGATGCCGGCTTGTCCGGAATATATGCCTATCCCGGAACTCCCTCTACTGAAATTACTGAATTTGTACAGAATTCAAAATTTGCCGCTGAACACCACGTTCATTCGTCATGGTCCGCCAATGAAAAAACAGCCATGGAATCGGCGCTGGGAATGTCGTATGCAGGAAAGCGTACAATGGTTTGCATGAAACATGTCGGTTTGAATGTCGCTGCCGATCCTTTTATCAATGCCGCCATCACGGGGGCAAACGGAGGACTGATTGTGGTTGCGGCAGACGATCCTTCCATGCATTCATCGCAGAATGAGCAGGACTCAAGGTTTTACGGAAAGTTCGCCCTTGTGCCCATCCTGGAGCCTGTCGATCAGCAGGAAGCATACGACATGGTTCATTATGGATTTGATTTTTCGGAAAAATATAAAGTGCCCGTCATGATGCGCATCACCACAAGGATGGCACATTCACGCTCGGGAGTTACCAGGAGGCCTGAAGTCAGGAAGCAGAATGAATTGAAAATGCCTTCCGACCTGCGCCAGTTTGTTCTCCTGCCCGCCATCGCCAGAAAGCGATACAGGGGACTCCTGTCGGAGCAGGAAAAATTTGTCGCGGAGTCGGAATCATCACCCTTTAACACATATATCGACGGCCCCGACAAATCGATGGGGATCATTGTCTGCGGCATTGCATACAACTACCTGCTTGAAAATTTCCCCGATCGCATTGTGCCGAATCCTGTGCTGAAAATCGGGCAGTATCCCCTGCCGTATTCCCTGGTGGAAAAAATGGCCGATGAATGCGACGAAATCCTGGTAATCGAAGACGGATATCCCGTTGTGGAAGAGCAGCTGAAAGGCTTACTCGGACGCGGGCTGAAAGTGAAAGGCCGGCTCGACGGGACCCTGCCGCGCGACGGCGAACTCAACCCCAACCTGATTGCTGTTGCATTGGGCAAGCCTGATACCTACGGCATCCCGGTGCCAGAGTTGGTTGTCGTACGACCTCCTTCACTGTGCAGCGGTTGTCCGCACATTGATTCCTATTATGCATTGAGTGAAACACTCAGCAGTTTATCCAACGGGCGCGTATTTTCCGATATCGGCTGTTATACGCTTGGTGCCCTGAAACCGTACGAAGCGATTAATTCCTGCGTCGACATGGGGGCTTCCATCACCATGGCCAAAGGAGCTGCTGATGCAGGCCTGATTCCTGCAGTTGCGGTTATCGGAGATTCCACTTTTACCCATTCTGGCATGACGGGTTTGCTGGATGCCATCAATGACAAGTCGCCCATTACGATCATGATCCTTGACAATGGTACCACCGCCATGACCGGCGGACAGGATTCCCCCGCGTACGGAAAAATAGAAGATATCTGCAAAGGCCTGGGAGTTGAGGAAGCGCACATCCGTATTCTGAAACCGTTGAAAAAATACCATGATGAAAATGTTGCCGTCATGAAAGAGGAACTGGCGTATCCAGGCGTCTCCGTCATCATCCCCCGCCGCGAATGTATCGTAGCCATTGACAAGCGCGTTCGCGACAAATTCAAGAACAAGTAAAACTGCCGACTGATGAAAAAAGATATAATATTAGCCGGTGTAGGGGGCCAGGGAATCATTTCCATTGCTTCCATTATTGGCTTCGCCGCGCTTGAACAGGGGATGTATTTAAAACAGTCGGAGGTGCATGGAATGAGCCAGAGGGGAGGCGATGTGATGTCAAATCTCCGGATTTCACATCATCCGATCGCATCCGACCTTATTCCTTTCGGACAGGCGGATATGATCATCTCCATTGAACCGCTGGAGTCGCTCCGCTACCTGCCCTATCTGTCGGGCGAAGGCTGGGTTATTACCAATACACGGCCGTTTAACAACATTCCCAACTATCCCGACATGGATAAGGTGATGGCTGAAATAGCAAAGGTTCCGCATCATGTAGCCCTGGATGCCGATGCAACGGCCAAAGAAGCAGGCTCGACCAAGGCAACGAATATTGTCATTTTGGGCGCCGCCTCCCCATTCCTTGGAATGGCTTACGAGACGCTGGAAAATGCAATCCGGTTTATCTTCCGGAAGAAGGGGGATAAAATCATTGAACTTAACCTGAATGCCTTAAAGGCAGGGCGGGATTTTACAGATAAGCAGATCTAATTTTTTTCTTCGTACCTTTGAACGCTATTATTTTACAGAAAGATAAACCAATGAGGATTTTACAACGCAAATGCTCCCATTTTACCGAACCGCAGAAAGTTGAAAAAATGGGAATTTACCCATATTTCAGAATGATTGAATCAGACCAGGATACTGTGGTAACCATGAATGGCAGGAAAGTGCTGATGTTCGGCTCGAACAGCTACCTGGGCCTGACCAACCATCCGAAAATCAAGGAAGCAGCCATCAAGGCGACGGAAAAGTACGGTACCGGCTGTGCCGGATCACGATTCCTCAACGGAACGCTTGATATTCACGTCGAACTTGAACATAAACTGGCCGAATTTGTCGGAAAACCGTCTGCCCTGGTTTACAGTACCGGTTTCCAGGTGAATCTGGGTGTGATACCCACGGTGACCGGCCGAAACGATTATATCCTCATCGACGAACTCGACCATGCATCGATCATTGAAGCAACCCGGTTGTCGTTTGCCAAAGTGCTGAAAT
The DNA here is from genome assembly GCA_037141055.1 of bacterium. GTDB lineage: Bacteria > Bacteroidota > Bacteroidia > Bacteroidales > FEN-979 > CAIVAT01. The sequence continues at coordinate 63,150 of JBAXDH010000001.1, forward strand.
ATCGTCACAACGACATGCACTCACTGGAAAATGTTTTGAAAAGATGCGAGGCCAACAGGATTAAACTGATTGTTGTTGACGGGGTTTTCAGCATGGACGGTGATATAGCAAGGCTTCCGGACATCGTGAAGCTGGCTGAGAAATATGAAGCAACGGTGATGGTCGATGATGCACATTCCATTGGCGTGCTTGGCAAACATGGTGCAGGAACTGCCAACCATTTCGGCCTGACGGATAAAGTCGACCTCATCATGGGCACCTTCTCGAAATCACTTGCCGCCCTGGGCGGTTTCATTGCCAGCGATTTTGAAACGATCAATTATATCAAACATAATTCACGTACCCTCATTTTCAGTGCTTCCGCCACGCCTGCCTCGGCTGCAGCAGTGCTCATGGCACTTGAAATTATCAAAAGCGAACCCGAGCGAATTGAAAATCTGTGGAAGGTAACCCATTATGCCATCGATAATTTCAGAAAACTCGGCTTTGATATCGGGCATACGGTAACGCCAATTATACCTCTTTATATCCGCGACAATCTTAAAACACTCAGCATCACGAAGTTGCTGCTTGATGAAGGAATATTTGTAAACCCCGTGGTTGCACCGGCCGTTAGTAAAGACGATACGCTGATTCGCTTTTCCCTGATGGCAACTCATACAATAGAGCAGGTAGATATTGCACTGGAGAAATTTGAGAAACTCGGGAAGAAGCTTCAAATTATCTCAAAATAAACCTGATGACGAAAACCGATCCGATTGAATTAAAGCAAGTAGGAACGAAAAAGGAGTTAAAGCGATTCATCGCATTTCAGAACCAGCTTTACAAAGGAAATAAATTCTGGTGTCCGCCCATGAGGCTGGATGAACTCAACACACTGAGCAGGGATAAAAACCCTGCTTTTGATTTTTGTGAGGGTGAATACTGGATCGCTTATCGCGGGAAGGAGATGGTTGGCCGTATTGCCGGCATCATCAACCATAAAGGCAACGAACGCTGGAATGAGAAACTGGTGCGGTTTGGATGGATCGACTTCATCGACGACCTTGAAGTTTCGAGAACACTCATAGAAAAGGTCGTTGAATGGGGGCGCTCCAAAGGAATGACCGGCATACATGGTCCGCTGGGGTTCTCTGATATGGACAACGAAGGAATGCTTATAAAGGGTTTCGAAGAAACCGCCACCCTGGCTTCGATCTACAATTTTCCATATTACGTGGAGCACATGGAAAAATTAGGATTTGAAAAGGCCGCCGACTGGGTGCAATACGAATTCGATATTCCACCATCCATCCCCGACAAGGTCGAGAGGCTGTCCGTTCTGGTGCAGGAGAAATATAAATTGCGGATAATCAAAGCGAAAAAGTCGAAAGAATTACTTCCGTACGCTCCCAAGATGTTTAAAACACTGAATGCTGCCTTCAGTGAATTGTATGGCTATACTGCCCTGACCCAGAGGCAGATGGACATGTATGTTAAGGCCTATTTCGGATTTATCCGTCCTGAGTTTGTCACTTTTGTGGTAGATGAGCAGGATGATGTTGTCGGGTTTGGTGTTTCGATGCCCTCCCTGACAAAAGCCCTTCAGAAATGCGACGGAAAATTGTTCCCGTTCGGATTTCTTTACATTCTCAGGGCAATCAAAAAGAACGACGTCATCGACATGTACCTGAATGGTGTTCGTCCCGATTATCATTCCAAAGGAGTAAACGCGCTCTATTACAATGAAATGCACAGGGCCTATATCAAAGCTGGCATAAAAAAAGCGATTACCAACCCGCAGCTTGAAGACAATGCCAAGGCCCTGACGATCTGGAAGAATTTCAACGGAAGGCAGCATCTGACCAGGCGGTGCTGGATTAAGCATTTTTAGGGACCCTAACCCCCTGACCCCTTCCCCCGCAAGGGAAGGGGAAACAAGTCCCTCCCTTGTTGGGGAGGGATTCAGGGCAGGGTAACAAAATGAAGATATGAAAAACGTTTTAATCACCGGCGCCAGTGGGTTCATTGGCAGTTTTTTAGTCGAAGAGGGACTGAAGCTGGATTACCAGGTGTATGCCGGAATCCGGAAGTCAAGTTCACGCGAATACTTGCAGGACCCGCGAATAAAATTCCTGGAATTCGATTTTTCCACCAAGCAGAAGGTTCTGGAAACACTTGAACAATGCAAGGCAAACAACCTGCGGTTTGAGTACATCGTACACAATGCCGGTCTCACAAAGGCTCAGAAAAAGGAAGATTTCTACAATGTGAATTGCCGGAATACGATCCATTTCATTGAGGCACTGACTGAATCCGGAATGGTGCCCGAAAAATTTATTTTTGTCAGCAGCCTTGCCGCTTACGGCCCGGGAAATCCGGACACCGGTGAACCTGTCCGGTTAGCTGATGAACCAAAACCCATCGAACTTTACGGCAAAAGCAAGCTTGATGCCGAACGCTATATCACCTCCCTCAGCGAATTTCCGTGGCTGATTGTAAGGCCAACCGGTGTTTACGGGCCTAAGGAAAAAGATTATTTCATCTTCTTCCAGACCATCAACCGCGGACTGGAGCCTTATATCGGCTTCCGGAAGCAGGTGCTTACTTTTATTTATGTGCGCGACCTGGTCAGGGTGATCTTCCTGGCGATGAAATCACCCCATGTACGCAAAGGATGGTTTGTTTCCGACGGAAAGGAATACCCGTCGGAATTGTTTGCCGAAATCACCAAAAAAGTGCTGGGGAAAAAGACCTTCCGGTTTACAGTACCGCTGTTTATTGTGAAAACCATTGCAGTTGCCGGAGAAAATATTGCGGGTTTGTGGGGGGCCATTCCCACCCTGAACACGGATAAATATAATGTTTTAAAGAGTACCAACTGGAGATGTGAAGTGGAACCGCTGCAAAACGACCTGGGATTTAAAGCAGAATACGATCTCGAAAAAGGTGTGCAGGAGGCCATCGCTTGGTATCAAAATGAACATTGGCTTTAAAATGGCTGAAATCAGAATCGTAAAAGTTTCCACACGCAAGGACCTGCGTAAATTTGTTGACTTTCCTTTCCAATTGTATAAAGGCAACAAGTTCTGGGTTCCGCCGTTGCGGTTTGATGAGATCAATACCCTTCGGAAGGATAAAAACCCTTCTTTCAGTTATTGTGAAGCTGAATATTGGCTGGCCTATCGTGATAACAAGGTGGCCGGTCGCATCGCCGGGATAATCAACCACCGGGAATCTGAAAGGTGGAACACACTGATGGTAAGGTTCGGATGGATCGATTTTATCGACGATCCCGGCGTTTCGAAAATCCTCATTGAAGCGGTCACAGAGTGGGGCAGGGGAAAAGGGATGAACGCTCTCCATGGCCCCCTCGGCTTTACCGACATGGATCCTGAAGGAATGCTGGCAGAAGGATTTGACCAGATATCCAGCCTCTCGGCGATCTATAATTTTCCCTACTACAACGATCACATGCTGCGTTTAGGCATGAGGAAAGCTACGGACTGGGTTCAGTTTGAGATTAAAGTTCCGGAAAAAATTCCAGACAAGGTAGAACGCATGACCAGGATCGTTCTTCAAAAATATGACCTGCACCTCCTTAAACCGAAAAATTCGAAAGAGATCAGGCCATATGCAAAGAAGATGTTCATAATGTACAATGAAGCATTTAACGATTTGTACGGTTTTACCCCGCTCACAAGCGAGCAGATGGAATATTATACAAAGCAGTATTTTGGGTTTATCAGGCCTGAGTTCGTGTCGATGATCGTCGATTCCAGGGATGATGTGGTAGGATTCGGAATTACAACGCCCAGCCTTTCCATTGCCCTGCAGAAAGCCAATGGCAGGCTTTTCCCTTTTGGATTTATACACCTCCTGAAAGCGATGCGCAAAAATGACACAGGCCACATGTATCTCATCGGTGTGAGGCCCGATTACCAGGGGAAGGGAATCCTTGCGCTGATATATCATGAGCTGACAAAGGCTTATATCGACGCCGGCATCAAATTAACCCGCACCCATCCGCAACTGGAGGATAACCTGAAGGCTGTTTCCATCTGGAAAAACTATGACAGCAGGGTGAATATCAGGCGAAGATGCTATATTGCTGATATTTAAGCATAAAAAAAAGGCTGCGTTTCGGCAGCCTTTTTTTATGGGAGGAATAAAACTAATTTTTATCCCAGAAAAGTTTGGTGGCAACATCATCGCCTCCAATGGCAGCTGCAGCGGCAGCACGGTTTGCACCATTGAGGGTTTGTTCTGATGTCGGGTAGGTTAAGCGTAACGGAAGTGCACTGTTGGCATCGGGTGGTGCAACAAGAACAGGGAAGTCTAACATTCTGAATGCTGTCCATGCATCAAATCCGCGATTGTACAATGCGATCCATTTCTGAGTTCCGATTTTCTCTTTCCAGGTTCCGGTAGCAGTAGCATAGGCAACTGAAGACTGAGCCAGGTATGTCGTGGCATCAGCGTCAGTACCACCCCACTGGGTGATGGAAGCTTTGATGGCAGCTTCATAATGGTCTTTTGCAGTTCCGCCAACGCTGAATCCTCTTTCAACACCTTCTGCCAGCAAAAATTCAACTTCGGCCAGGTCGAAAAATAATCCCGGGTAAGTGGCTTCCGTCAGCGTTGGGTTAACATGCGAGAATTTGGTGAAATCGTTGGAAGCACCATAAATGCCACCGGCAAACGACTCCCCGTATGGGGTGAAATACAATGCACGACGCGGGTCGTTCAATGCATTCATGGCATCAACCAGGGTATTCGCAGCTACAAAGTCGTTTCTTCCGCTGAGTACCAGGTTTTCATTCACCGGATTGTTGTTCGGCTGGGTAGGCATGAATGCTAAATTTGCATTGTCGCCGTTTGAGGCAATTGCATTGGGAGCAGCAGCTTCAACAGTTGCTTTAGCAAGCGTATTGTCGACATCAGACAAGAGCATACCCATGCGAAGTTTCAGGGAGTTGGCAAATTTATACCATTTGGCAGCGTCGCCGCCAAACATGTTGTCATATCCGCCAAAGCTGCCTGCGGTCTGATCAATATTGGAAATTGCAGTATTCAAACGTGCGATCAGATCCTGGTAAACGGTCAGTCCGTCGTCATACTTGGGCAGCAGAATGGCAGGATCCATGGCCTGCGTATACGGCACATTCCCGAAGTTTTCGACGAGTACGCTGTAAGCATAAACCGTCATGATTTCAACGATGGCAAGTTTGTTTTTCAATACGGCTACTCCATCACCCGGTTGATTGCCGTCGGCAGAAAGAACCTTTGCAGATTCCTTGAAATTCATCAGAACGTCCCGGTACATAGTGTTCCAGAATGTGCCCGGAATAGGACGAGTGACGATATCGTAATTGGCTTCATCGGTATAGGTTGTTTCAGTCCATTGCTGAACAAACATGCGGTAGATGTTGCTGTTTACATTGGGAGTGACCATTTGCCGGGCGAATCTCAGCTGGGCACCGGTAAACAGTGATTCCCCGGGAACCTTTGTCGGGTCTTTGATGTTTGTATTCAACTCTTCAAGTTTCGTACAGGACGAAAAGAGCAAGAGGGTCAGGAAAATTGCAAATATATTTTTCATAACGATTAATTTAGAAGGTGAGTTTTAAGTTCAGACTAAAATCACGTGTCGAAGGCAGTGAACCCGTTGAGTAACCTTGCAGGTTGCCTGCTCCGAGTCCGGATTCCGGATCGGCGTGGGGCAGGTTCTTGAAGATGATCCAAAGGTTTGAAGCCACAGCAGTCAACGTAATCCCCGTTATGAAAGTTTTCTTCAGCACGGTGGAAGGTATCGTGTAGGATAATGACACCTGGCGCAGTTTAACATAACTTGCATCGTATACGAATGCTTTATTCGGAAGCCTTGAATAACCGAAGGAGCCGTAGTTGGAGGCAGCGATGCGGGTAGTGTTGGTTTTTCCATCAGGATTTACGCCTGAATTTATAAAACCACCGCTGTTTGCGGCATAACCTTTTGAATGATCTGCAGGGTCAGCCCATGCGATTGCATCTCTTACCGGGTTTCCAAGGTCGTTTAAATAAGAAGTTTCAGCATACAAACCTGTTGCAAGTCCGTAATACATATCCAGGGAGAAGATGTCCCCACCGCTCTGTACGTCGATCAGGAAGCTGAATGCCCAGTTCTTGTAAGTAAGGCTGTTCAGCAAGCCACCCTGCCAGTCGGGGTTTACGTTGCCGATTACCTGGTCCGAAGTGGATGTTCTCAGGTATCTTCCGTTTGCAGGATCAATGATTCTCTGATGCGCGGCATCCTGGGTGTAAACGTAGTCAGTTCCATAAATCACACCGTACGGTTGTCCGACCATGGCATTGAGCGTAACACCACCCTGGAAACTTCCAAGAGGGAGGTTGCTTACTCCATCGAGCAGGCTGACGACTTTGTTGCGGTTCATCGACCAGTTCAGCGTAATATCCCATTTGAAGTTCTTGTTCTTGCAGGGAGTTGCGTGGAGGGCAAGCTCGACACCCTGGTTCTGGATTTCACCTGCGTTGATGATTTTAACGTTGTAACCGGTAGCAGTAGTTACGGGAAGCGGCAGGATCTGGTTGATGGTATTGGTTTTGTACAGGGCAAGGTCAAATCCGACCCGTCTGCCAAGAAAGTACATTTCAAAACCGCCTTCAATGCTGTTGGTCATTTCCGGTTTCAGTTCGGGATTCTTCTGCACTGTAGAAACCGCAGTGGTCAGGTTGTTGAACGGGGATAAAACAAGGTAGTTGTCAACAAGCTGGTCGAATGACGGGCTGTTGCCAACGCGCGCATAATTGATGCGGACTTTACCGAAGGAGAGCCATTTTGCTTCCGGGATGATGTTGGAGAAAATGAAGCTACCGGCAACCGAAGGATAACCGTAGCTGTTCTTATCGGCAGGTAAAGTTGATGAGTAGTCCCGCCTGTAAGTACCGTCAAGGTAGAGGAAATTCTTGAATCCCAGGGAAACGCTTCCGTAGTATCCGTTAACCCTCACCTGCGAAGCAAGCTCTTTTGAAAGTGGCAAAGGACCGGCACTGTTCTGTAAGGAATAGAGGTCAGCAACTGACAATCCGCCATTCGTTGAAGAGATCAGGCGGCTGTAATTGGTTTTCCGGATGTTCATCCCCAGAACTGCCTTGAGGTTGAATGATTTTGACAGATCTTTGTTGAAGTTGGCCATCACATCGTAATTGAATTCGCTGAAGCCGATGTCCCTTCTCATGTAACCGGAACCCTGGTCACTTCTGTTTGCACTGCCGTCGGCGCCTGTTCCGATTCCGAAAGTGCCCGGAACGCTACCGACTGCTCTTCTCTCTTCCTGTAGTTCTGAGTAGGTGTCTACGGAGATTCTGCCGAAGATGTTCAACCAGTCTGCGATTTTATAGGTAAGTGCTACGTTGCCGATAAAACGGTTTCTTGAATCGGATTCAAAATTCTTATAACGGGTCCAATAGGGATTGTCCCAGAAAATAGGATTTGCGTTGGATGGGTCGGCATAATTCCATGTGGCATTACGTTTTGTAAGCTCATACATGTCTTTTTGCTGCTGGATATCAACATTGACCTGGTACCACTGGCGGAAAGAACCCATGATGTTGTCGTTATAACCGGTTGAGTTACGGCCGGTGGCCTTGTTTAAAGAGTAGTTGCCGTATCCGGTAACGGTCAGTCTGTCCGTTACATTCCAGGTTGCGTTTAACGAAACATTGTTTTTAACCAGCTTGCTGTTTGGCAACATACCATTCTGGGTGAAATTGGTGTATCCGACACGGTAATTTCCGCCTTTGAATGAGTTTTCGAGGGAAAGTGAATTTACAAAGGTCACCGGTTTTTCAAAGAAGGTAATCGGGCCATTCGCGGCAGCCTTCCATGGGGTGGCTTTCAGATAATTCGGCGACTGGGGATCAACGGCATCCCATTGATAAACAGAGCTTCCGTCGAATTTAGCACCATACGATGCATCCTCTGAGGTAACTGTCCATTGGGTTAATTTACTGGTGGCAGGATCTTTCGGGTCGATGGTGATCGTTCCGTCGGCATTGATATAACGCATATACCAGTAGCTGCCTGGTCCGTCGTAATATGCTCCGTAACCTCCGCCGTAATCTTTCTGATAATCAACAAAGGTCGTTTTATCAACAAAACCCATTGTTGCAGCGGTGTTGAACGTAACGCCGATTCCTTTTTTCTCGGATCCCGGAGTTTTAGCTCCTTTTTTGGTTGTGATCATAATCACACCGTTTGCAGCTCTTGAACCGTACAAAGCGGTCGCTGCTGATCCTTTAAGAACGTTTACAGATTCAATGTCTTCCGGGTTGATATCGGAAGCAGCATTGCCGTAGTCGTAACCTGTACCTGCCTGTGCCTGGTTGGCACTGTTTGTATTGTCGTTGCTGACAGGAACACCGTCGATCACGAACAAGGCCTGGTTGTTTCCGGTCAATGATTTACTCCCTCTTAACAGGACATTGGTTGAACCACCCATGTTGGTCGTGGTTTTAACCTGAACCCCGGCGACTCTTCCTGAAAGAGAATTCACGAAGTTGTCGGTTTTGGTTACGTTAAGCTGGTCACCTTTTACTTCCTGCGTTGCATACCCGAGTGATTTTTTCTCACGGGGAATACCAAGCGCAGTCACAACAACTCCTTCAAGTTCCTGCACACTGGTTTGCAGAACAACGTTTACAACGTTATCTTGGCCAAGTTGTACTTCCTGCGTCACCATTCCAACATAGGAGACCAGAAGAACTTCTTTATCCTTTGGCACGGCGAGGGAAAATTTCCCGTCAACATCAGTGATTGCACCAACGGCAGTGCCTTTGACCAGGACGGTAGCTCCCGGAATTCCGGCTCCGTCATCAGAACTCGTAACCTTACCCGTGATTGTACGCTGGGCGAAGGCAACTTGCAACCCCATGAAAAGCATAAGGGCAAGGAAAATCGTAAATTTTCTCATACAGTTTGATTTTTGTTAGTAATTGTGTGAATAGTCCGTGATCTGATAAAATTCATTGTTCATGTGACTGTTGCCAGCCAGATGCGAAGTAAAAAGTCAATAATTAAATCAACAGCGTTGCAATTTTACGCAATACTTTAATCGAATCCAACAAAGTTTTAACAAATATTTAATATTTTTTTAACATTGTTTAACGATTTGCCTGTAAAAATGTGTAAGGGTGAAAACATTACGGTTCCCACTGCTGGGATAATGTTCCTGAGAAATCAGCGCAACCTCTTGAAAAATAAACCAAAAGCAAAGATGAAGAAGATATATACGGCGGTTGAAGCCGTTGCCGCTGATGGCAGGAGCAGTTGGTATGATGCAATGATCAGGCAGGCAATTCCGAGAAGGTAGTACCCGGTTTTACGCAGTTTCCACACCATAATAATACCTGTAAATGCCAGGCCATGCATGGAAAATCCTGCCCCGAACATTAAATCAGCCTGCATTTTCGCGTATTTCGCGGTGGTCATGTACTGGTTCATCACATTTGTTACAGTTCCTGCCCAGAACAAACCTGCCAGGAACAGCAAAGCCATCAGCCCGAAGTATACAAGTGAAAAGAGGCACAGCACAGTGAGCAGCATCGGCCGTTGCCTGACATTTTTTGCTTCAACTGTTGCGGTTTGTTCTTTTTCCGCTTCCATTTTTTTTTCAGGATCCATGGTCAGGTCATGAATTTCAGGTTCATACTGTACAGGAGGATAAAAAGGCCGGAGAAAAGCATTTCAGGGAATCCGGGGCTTGCCAGGTGCATGAAATACATTGGCGCAAGTACCAAAAGAATCTGGAAGATCGTGTACACATGAAATCCTGACTTTTTAAGACGCATCATCAGGATTGCCCCGGCGAGTGACCCGGCATAAAAAGCAGCGGTCACCAGAAAATAAATCGGTTTGGTTTCAAGCAATAAATCAATTCCCGGAATGTTGAATTTTTTACTGAATTCCCGGGCAACCTCAACGAAAACATCATAAAATCCTGCAATTACCAGGCTTGAGAAGAGGTTCATTCCGCTGCCTATAAAGGTAAGGATGCACAACACGGTAAGTAATGTGGGTCGCAGGGGTTTATTTTCCGGCAAGGCCTGGGGAGTTATTTCGTCCATCGTTAAGCGTCAAATTTTGATTTATCTCCGATATAGGTTGCGTTTCCAAATCCAAGGATTGGAATAAAAATGAATCGAAAGAAGAACAAACCTACTGTGAAGCCGGTTCCTTTCCCGAAATTTTTCGCCAGCCCATTCAGGATGATAATGTAAATCACAAGATTAACAACAGGGATTAACATGAGAAGGATATACCACCAGGGTTTACCCGCAATTTTTATCCCTATAAGATAGTTGTAAACCGGGATGATAGCTGCCCAGCCGGGTTCACCGGCCTTTTCGAACATTTTCCAGGCGCCAACAACTTCTATCACGGTAACCATGATTCCGAAAATGATGATAGGGACCAACAGGGCGACCAGGATTGGCCAATAAGGAATAGCATCTGTAATTTCCATGATTTTTGGGTTTTAGGTTAATAAAAAGAATCTCGCAGATTTGCGCAGAAAAGGTCGCAGATTCACGCAGACAAAGAATTGTTTTTTGTTTGAGCAAATCTGCGCTTAAATTTGCGAAAATCTGCGAGAAATTTTATAAAATTATCCCAGTTTTCCAACGGTTTTTTCAACTTCATCCAGAATTTCGCACGACTTCACGAGTGCCTTCATTGCATTGTGATCAGTATACAAGGGTCGGTCCACTTCCAGGAAGGCAACATGTTTCCTGATCACTTCTTTGGCTTTTGAAACTCCTGTTCCGAATTTATATTCCCGGAAGTCAAGGGCCTGGGCGGCTGCCATCAGTTCGATTCCAAGGATTCCATATGCATTGTCAAGTATCTGGAAATTCTTCAGGGCGGTATTCATCCCCATGGAGACAAAGTCCTCCTGGTCGGCGGCGGCCGGAATTGATTGAATCGAAGCCGGTGCAGAAAGAATCCTTTGTTCAACAATCTGCATATCGGCAGTATACTGGCTCAGCATCAATCCGCTGAACATGCCGGCGCCCTTTGTCAGAAAGGCAGGAAGGCCAACACTTAAAGCGGGGTTGTTCAGCCGGTTCATCCGGCGCTCGCTCATTACACTCACCATGGTGACTACATAGCCGGCCATATCCATAGGTACCGAAACCGGTGATCCCTGGAAATTGGCCCCGGAAATCTGTAGATTTTCATCAGGGAAAAAGATCGGGTTATCACCCACGCCGTTCAATTCAATCTCAACCTGCGAACGGGCGTAGGCCAGGGCATCGTGCGCGGCACCGATCACCTGCGGGGTTGAACGCATGGAATAAGCGTCCTGAACCTTGCATTTGACCTTTCCTTCAGCCAGATCGCCGCCGGAAACACATTTGAGGATGGCGGCGGCACTTCTCACAGCACCTTTGAAACCCCGGATTTCATGAAGTTTGGGACTGTATGGGCGCATGTTGGCCTTCATTGCTTCGAGCGACATGGATGCGGCAATTTCAGCCTGCTTCAGCCAGTTATTTGCATCAAAAAGATAGAGGGCACTCATGGCAGTCAGTACATTCGAACCATTGATGGTTGCCAGCCCGTCGCGTGCCTGAAGGCCCGGAACGGGGATCCCGGCTGCATCCAGGGCATCTTTGCCCGACATCAGCTTTCCCTCGTAATAAGCTTCTCCTTCGCCCATCATCAGCAGGGCAATCTGCGACATGGGTGCCAGGTCGCCGCATGCTCCGACAGATCCCTTTTGGCATACCATAGGGGTTACCCCCTTATTTAACATGTCGACCAGGGTTTGAGTAATCTCGAGGCGAGAGCCGGAATTGCCATGGGCATGCACGTTAATGCGACCGAGCATGGCGCCGCGCACCCAGTCGAGCGGCATAGGATCTCCAATACCGGCAGCGTGATTATAAATAAGGTATTTCTGGAAATCTTTAACCTGGTCATCGTTTAATACCATTTCGGAAAACTCCCCGATGCCGGTATTCACCCCGTACATGATCTCGTGGGCAAGGATTTTCCGCTCAAGCATTGCCCTGCATTTATGGATGCGTTCAATTGCCTGAGGATCAAGTTCTACTTTTTCATTGTTGCGGGCGACCCGAACTACGTCTTCGATTGTCAGGCCTGCACCTTTTATAATTAATGTCATTGTGATTCAATTAAAATGTAAAAATTATTCAGAAAAATAAATGCAAACAATGCAAACAATGCTATTAATGCATACAATTCTTGCATTGCTTGCATTGCATTCATTGTTTTCATTGGTTGCATTGCGACAAGGCATGCCTTGCAGCAACATGGCATGCCTTGCAGCAACATGGCATGCCTTGCAGCAACATGGCATGCCTTGCAGCAACATGGCATGCCATGTTGCTACTCGGCGCCGATAATCATGCTGCGGGCACTTAGAATGGCCGTTGCCCAGGTTCGTTTTACGTTTTTCTTTGTCACGACAATAATTTTTGAACATCCTCAAAGGAGGCGGATTTCTGATCGCCTGAAGTCATGTCTTTGATTGTCAGCATCCCGGTCTTCATTTCGTCCATTCCGATCAGGATCACGAAAGGAATATTCTTGCGGTTTGCATATTCCATTTGTTTTTTCAGTTTTGCGGAATCCGGGTATAATTCAGCCGATATCCCGGCCGAACGGAGTTTTGTGAGCAGTTTAAGGCAATACTTTTCTTCTTCCGGCCCGAAATTTACAAACATGGCGCGTGTGGAGGCCTGGATGGCTTCGGGAAATAATTTGCTTTCGTTCAGAACGTCGTAGATCCGGTCGGCGCCAAAGGAAATTCCGACACCCGACATGCCCGGCAGTCCGAAAATGCCGGTCAGGTCATCGTAGCGTCCGCCCCCGCATATGCTGCCCATGGCAACATCCATGGACTTCACCTCGATGATGGTTCCAGTGTAGTAGCTCAGGCCGCGTGCCAGTGTAATATCAAAATCAAATTTATTTTCCAGGTTGAGTTCCTTGAGATGTTTTAGCACTGTTTGCATCTCTTCCAGCCCTTTTCGGCCGATTTCGGAATTTTTAAATAATTCTTCAAGGGTTTCAAACTTCATCTTGATTTTTCCTTCCAGGGTGAGAATGGGCTGAAGCTTTTCTACCGATTCGTAAGTGATTCCCCTTTGGATTAATTCATCATTCACGCTGTCAATCCCGGCCTTGTCGAGTTTGTCCATCGCCACCGTAATGTCTGTGAGTTTTTCGGGCGCCCCGATGGCTTCTGCGATCCCGGCAAGCACTTTCCGGTTGTTCAGGCGGATCAGAACATTGACGCCAAGTTTTGTGAATACGGTATCAATAATTTGGGCTAGTTCCACCTCATTTAAGAGGGAGTTGCTGCCGATCACATCCACATCGCATTGAAAAAATTCGCGGTACCTGCCTTTTTGAGGCCGGTCGGCCCTCCAGACAGGCTGGATCTGGTATCGCTTGAACGGGAAAATCAGGTCATTCTGGTGCTGCACAACAAACCGGGCGAAAGGAACCGTAAGATCGTACCGGAGTCCCTTGTCGGCGATGTGCTTTGTAAGTTCCCTGATTCGTGATTCCGCATCCCGCATCCCGTATCCCGCATCCGGTATTCCATCAAGGTAGTTACCGGAATTCAGGATTTTAAACAGCAGCTTGTCTCCCTCTTCTCCGTATTTACCCATCAGGGTGGAGAGATTTTCCATGGCAGGAGTTTCGATGGGCTGGTAGCCAAATAGCTGGAAGACATTCCTGATGATGTCGAAAATATAGTTTCGCCGGACCATTTCAACAGGCGAAAAATCACGGGTTCCTTTTGGGATGGATGGTTTTTGTGCGGCCACAGGGATGGTTTTGTGCAAATATAGAAAAGAATTTCGCTATTTCGCTATTTCACTTTTTCGCTATTTTCAGGCGGTTGAATACCGGTTTCAGCCAGTAATCCCAGGATATATCGCTCTGCATCCGCTGAACCCTCCACCGGCGCCCAGAACCCTTCGCCCGGATGGAAACATCATTCAACAGGCAGGTGCCAATCTTTTTCATGCTTGCAAAATTGGTATAAAATTCCATATCTTCGGCCCGTGGGAGAAAAATGAAGAAACCGGGGTACAACCCGGTGCCGCGAAAATGTCCGGTTAAAAGTCTGTCAATATGCCAGTGAAGGAGATCAAAAAGGGAGTGCCGGCCCGTAAGGGAAAGCCGGGATTGTATAGAAAATACATGATTCTGCTGCTGGTTCTTGTGCCGGCTGCCGTTTATTTTAATGTCTTTACATTGCAGTATACATGCATTGACGATACCAAATTCATCGTCGATAACGGCATCTACAACCAGGATGCATCCAATATTCTGAAATCGTTTCAGCGCGGGCTCTTTAACCCTGCCGATCATAGTTTATACGACTATTACCGGCCGGTTTTCCTGGTGGATATAATCGTGGAATATCATCTTTTCGGATCCGATCCGATGGGCTACCACCTGGCAAGCCTGCTGTTCCACATCCTGTCTGTGCTGCTGCTGTACGTTTTCTTCCTCAAGCTGAAGCTGAAAGACACAACTTCCCTGGTCCTGGCACTGCTGTTTGCGGTTCATCCGGCGCTTAGCCAGACTGTTGCCTGGATACCGGGACGCAATGATCTGCTGCTTACCATATTTTTACTTGCAAGCATGATCTTTGCATTCAACTATGCAGCGAAAAAAAAATGGGTTGATTATGTATTACAGCTGTTCTTTTTTCTCGTGGCAATTTTCACCAAGGAAACCGCCGTCATCATTCCGGTTCTCGTGACCTTCATCCTTGTTTTCGCTATGAAAAAATCCTGGAAGTCATTGCTGCCGCTTGGTATTGGCTGGTTTACGGCGATTTTTTTCTGGTTTTTCATGGTGTCTGCGGTCAAGGAATCGGGAAACAATATCCCGGTGAGTGAAATGGTGCGATCAGGGATAAGCCGTATCCCGGCATTTCCCCAATACCTGGGCAAAATCTTTTTCCCGGTCAATTTGTCGGTTCGCCCGCAGATTGAAGAAACTTCGCTTCTGTGGGGCGGGCTTGCGGTCATGGTCATTATCGGCCTTTTGTATTATTCCCGGTCCGCTCTTAAACCCCTTACGATCCTTGGAATATCATGGTTCCTGCTGTTCCTGCTGCCTGTGCTGGCAGTCCCGAAAATTTTCAACGACCAGGTTTATGAACACCGCCTGTATGTGCCGGTTATCGGTATTTTGCTTCTGCTCAGCCAGACTTTTTTGTTTTCAGAAAAATTTAACGATCGTTACCGGTTCATTCTTTTCGGGATGATCATTGCATGCTTCGGCATGGTGAGTTTCAGCAGGGTGGGATATTTTAAGAGTCCGCTGGCCTACTGGAGCCGTGCGGTTGCCGAATCCCCCCGGAATGCCTATTCAAAACAAATGATGGGCACCTGGGTTAAAGACGGGGCCGAACAGGAGAAGATCATGAGGGAAGCCAGGGCACTGGATTCCACCCTGCAGGATATCAACCTGAACCTTGGTAAAATTGCATTCAGGAACAAGCGGTATGACGAAGCAGAGAGGTTGCTGAAAAACGAACTGGCCTGTACATCTGCGATCGTACCTGACAATTTCTTTTTACTCGGGGACATCGCTTTTCAGAAGGAAGATTTCGGCGCTGCGAAAAAATACCTGGCAGAGGGGCTGAAAATTTCGGGCAATGCCAATTCCCCGGCTTTGCAGTTGCTTGCCAGGGCCTATTTTTCGGAGAAAAATTTTGACAGTGCCGCAATAACCCTCAGGAAAGTTGTTGACCTGGACCCGATGAACGAAGCTGCGTACAACAACCTGGTGAATGTTTATCTCAGCCTTGGACAAAAAGACAGCGTGTTGGTGCTCGTTGGGAAGATGAAGCAAAAAGGATTGAAGCCGGCGCCGGAGCTGCTCGTTTTATTGGAGGCAAAACAGCGATAGTCTCAAAAGAGCCGGAAGTACTACCCTCTCAGTTTCTTATACTTTATCCGGTGCGGCCCTTCGTCGCCCAGCCGCTTTTTCTTGTTTTCCTCGTAATCGGAGTAGGAACCTTCGAAGAAATACATCTGCGAGTTTCCTTCAAAGGCAAGAATATGCGTGGCGATGCGGTCGAGGAACCACCGGTCGTGCGAAATGATTACCGCGCAGCCTGCAAAATTTTCCAGGCCCTCTTCCAGTGCACGGAGGGTGTTGACATCGATGTCGTTGGTTGGTTCGTCAAGCAGCAGCACATTTGCTTCCTCTTTCAGGGTAAGTGCGAGGTGCAGGCGGTTTCGCTCACCACCGGATAGCGCCCCGCATTTTTTTTCCTGGTCGGCCCCGCTGAAGTTGAAACGGGCCACATATGCCCGTGCGCTCATGGTGCGGCCGCCGATCTGCATGTTGTCCGCGCCCCCGGAAATCACCTGGAATACCGTCTTTTCCGGATCTATCGCCGTATGGCTTTGATCAACATAGCCGAGCTTAACGGTTTCGCCTACTTTGAATGAGCCGGTGTCGGATGTTTCAACTCCCATGATCATGCGGAACAAGGTGGTTTTTCCCGCACCGTTCGGGCCGATAACCCCGACGATTCCGGCAGGCGGCAATGAAAATTCCAACCCTTCGAAGAGCAGTTTGTCGCCGAATGATTTAGATACGCCGATTGCTTCAATGACCATGGTGCCGAGGCGTGGTCCGTTGGGGATGTAGAGCTCAAGGCGTTCTTCCTTTTCTTTCACATCCTCATTCATCATTTTTTCGTAGGCATTCAAACGGGCTTTCCCTTTTGCCTGTCGGGCCTTGGGCGACATGCGCACCCAGTCAAGTTCCCTTTCAAGGGTTTTGCGCCGTTTGCTTTCGGTTTTTTCTTCCTGGGCAAGCCGGTTCGATTTCTGTTCGAGCCAGGATGTGTAATTTCCCTGCCACGGGATCCCTTCGCCACGGTCGAGCTCGAGAATCCAGCCGGCTACATTGTCGAGGAAGTACCGGTCGTGGGTGATGGCGATCACCGTTCCCCTGTATTGTTGAAGGTGAAGTTCAAGCCACTGCACCGATTCGGCGTCGAGGTGGTTGGTCGGTTCGTCGAGCAGGAGGATGTCCGGTTCCTGGAGCAGCAAACGGCAAAGTGCAACCCGGCGGCGCTCGCCACCTGAAAGATTCTTAACAGGGGAGTCCGGGTCGGGACACCTGAGTGCATCCATGGCCCGTTCCAGCTTGCTGTCGAGGTCCCAGGCTCCGTGCTGATCCAGCAATTCGGTGAGTTCACCCTGCCTTTTGATGAGTTTGTCCATTTCATCGTCACTCAGCGGATCACCGAACCGGTTGTTCACCTCTTCGTATTCTTTCAGCAGGCTTACCACCTCGTGAACGCCTTCTTCCACGATCTGCCTGACCGTTTTGGTGTCATCGAACTGAGGGTCCTGCTCAAGGTACCCGACAGAATAGCCCGGGGAAAACACGACATCTCCCAGGAAAGTCTTTTCAACTCCTGCAATGATCTTCAGAAGAGTTGACTTCCCTGAACCGTTTAACCCGATGATGCCGATCTTGGCGCCATAGAAAAATGAGAGGTAGATGTTCTTCAGAACCTGTTTTTGCGGCGGATAGGTCTTGGAGACACCCACCATGCTGAAAATGATTTTTTTATCGTCGGCCATAAGTTAAACAGCGAAATGGTGAAATAGTGAAATAGCTATTTTTTGGTTATCAGTTTGTTGATTTTTTCAGTTTCGGTTTCCCAGTTGAAGTTCCGCTGAACAAAATCATACCCGTTTTGAGCGATTCGGGCGGCTTTTTCCGGATTGTCGAGCAGCATCAGGATGTGAGCGGCATACTCTTTCGGGGTGCCGGCAACCAGGATGTCTTCGCCGTCGCGGGCATTCAGGGCCTGGAATGCAAGTGGCGAGGTGATACAGGGAACCTTCATGGCCATGGCTTCGAGGAGTTTGTTCTGCAACCCGGTGCCGATTTGCATCGGCGCGATGAAAATGCGGGCGCCGGCGTAGCAGTCGCGCATGTCGGGAACCCACCCGCTTACCGTAACCTGCGCCGATTTGAGCACCATTACCCTTAAATGCGGGCTGGCCCCGGCAATGAGGAGCCTGAGCCCGGGTTTATGCGGCAGTACCTCCGGCAGGATTTCATTCACCAGAAATTCAGCGCTTTTGATATTCGGCGGGTAGCCCATGTTGCCGGTGAATACAAGGTCGTATTCCTTGGGTGCTTCAATCGGCCTGAAGAACCCGGTATCCACGCCATTCGCGACGACAACAATGTTGTTGCGCCCGGGATGTGGAATAAGGTCGCGGTCGGGAGCCGAGATGATAATTTTGTTGTCGAAGGCTTCGTATGCATCATGCTCGTATTGCAGCAGCCTGTTGTATTCTATCTTCAGGAACGGTTTCATGTAAAAAGGTGCTGTGGCAAGCCTTCTTTCCACTCCTTTTGAAAAAACATCCTGGTAATCAAGGGTTTTGGGAATAGAGATTCCCTTAACATACTCAGCAACCCGGATCAGCTGGCAGAAGATGTGGTCCGGTTTATACTCTTCAATAAGTTTGTGAATTTTTGCCGCTGAGGATGCATTGTAAAAATATCCGACCTGCAGGGGCTTATTTGAAAACAATGTTTTGAAAAGGTTGAAAGCAATGGAGGCTTTCGAAATCGGAATGATGTGGATAGCTTTCACGTACCTTTTCAGCACGGGGATGGCATCTTCATGAAGATCGCCGTCGTTCAGGGCACACAGGATGATTTCATGGTGCTTCGACAATTGCTTGATCTGATGAAAAGCCCTTAGCTTATCTCCTTTTTCGGTAGGATACGGAACCCTTGGTAGAATAAAAAACAATCGCATGAAAGTGTCTTCGAGCGGCAAAAGTATAAAAAAACGGGGTTATCCCCGGAGATGTTGATAAAAACCAAGTAATTTTTGAACCAGGATTTTGGGATTGTATGCAGTGCTGACAAGCACCCGGGCCTGTCTGCCGATTTTTTCGCACAGGGCAGAATCCGTTACGCAAATGGATATCCTTTCGAAAAATTCACAGGGAGAATCGGCAATGAGGATGTTTTCGCGGTTTGTGTAAGCGATTCCTTCCGCCCCGATGCCTGTGGAAATGATGATTTTCCCGGCAGCCATGCCCTCAATGATTTTAATCCTGATCCCGCTGCCTGAAAATAACGGCACGATCATAACGGCTTTGGAAGCCAGGAAATCCGCAGCATTTTCAACCTCGCCGAGTACGACTACATTCGGAAGATCCAGGTCAAGCATCCAGCCCGGCATCTCACGCCCGGCCAGGTAGTATTTCAGTTCTGGGAACTGCCTGTGAACATCGTCCCATACATTTTCAAGGAACCACCGGATCCCTTCCTGGTTTGGAATCCAGTTCATCGAGCCAAGTGAAAAAAGTGACGGAAACTCAATGGCTTCCGGGTTGAATTGATAGTTGCCGGTGTCAACCCCAAATGGCAAATCATCTACCCGAATGCCTGCATGCTGCATTTTTGCATTTTGCATTTTATTGTCTGCATTTTGCATCTTCACCTCCCGGCCTGCCGTCAGCTCTCTGAAATATTGAGCATCGGTGGGTGTAATGGCTAAAATTCCATCGACATCCGGGACAACCCGCTGTTCATACTTTTCAAGTGTTTTGGCCAGATGTGCGAGGTACCGTTTTTTGAACGGGTTGACTGTTTCATCTGCAATCCGGTACCAGATCCTGTGCTCGATATTATGAGCCCTCAGAACGATTTTTGCGCCGGAATGTTTCCGGATGGTGCCGATGTAGGGGCATATGAATAAGGTTTCCAGCTGAACCACATCAAAATCGCCTGAAGATAGAATGTCAACAAGGCGATCCCTGAAATTTCCGGAGATAAAACGGCTGACATGGTATGAATTACCAGTGAAAAGATTCAGTAAGGCAGAGAAGGGTTTTACACGTAAATCGACATCAATGAACTCGATACCGGTTTTTTGGAGGTAATCAGGAGGAATATCCGCCGCAGAAACATGGTATTTGAAAGAGTTGACTGCCAGTACTTTCACCTCGTGCCCTTCCTCAACCAGGCCTTCTATCAGCATGTTCATGGCCATTGGCCCGCCTTCCCTGGGAGGCCAGGGAGATTTGTTGCACAGGAAGAGGATTTTCATATTCGCTGGTCCCGCCTTTTGAAAATTTTCTTCAAAACATTCAGCCAGGCATCGGCGTCGAAGAGGGAGGCGTCATTTGTCGCTTTCACCGTCAGGAAAATTCCGATCGGCATCAGCACTGCCGAAGCAAACCAGATTCCCTGCCATGGCGGTACTTCCCCTTCAATGGCGTATTTTTCCCCCACAAATGAAATGACCCAGAAAAGGATGAAGAAGAGGGTTGAAATCACCGCCGGCATGCCGAGTCCGCCTTTACGGATGATTGCACCCAGGGGCGCCCCGATGAAAAACAGCAGGAAGCAGGCAATGGAGAAGGCGAATTTTTTATGATACACCACCTGGTGTTTGTACACCAGTTTGCTTTTGTTATAGATGCTTTCGCGGTTGGTGACCACGTTTTCCTTCATGCTTTTTGCCCCGTTAATCGCGGTTTCCATCAACTTGCCGCGATTTTCAGCTTTGAAATTATAAATCACCGACGGGTTGAATTTTTCCGGAGTTTTTCCCGTTTTTGTCTTTTCTTTCCCCGCCTTTGTGTATCTCTGATGGTTTTTCACGAAACCCGCTTCATATGCTTTCACATCCTCCATGAGCTGCGACCTGATGGAATCTATTGACTTGCTCAGCTGGTTGATGTTCTGCATCTCGTAATTCTTCTTGAAAAGGCTTTCATCGGTGCGGGTAAGCTGGAATGCAGAAAGGTCAAACATCTGGTATTGCTGCGAAAAGTCGGTACGCTGGAATGGACGGGAGATTTCGTTGTTCCGTATATCAATCCTTTCTTCATAATTGGTGCCATTGTACAGCCGGAAGACTAAAAACTTTTTATCGGGGGAAAGCTCCATCTTGCCCCATTCGGCGGTTGTAAGAGAGATATTTCCCAGGTGCTTTGTGTGATCGTACACCATTACATCCCTGATCGTGTTGCCGTCTTTCTCCTTTTTGCCTACCCTGATCACAAAACCTTCGATGCCCGGATAGAAGACACCCTCCTTGATATTGAAGGCAAGTTTTTTCTCCCGGATGTCATACAGCAGGGAGAGTGACTTCAGGTTGGCAATAGGCAGGATCACATTCGAATAATAGAATGCAAGCGCGCTGATGCAGATTGAAACCACGATCAGCGGGCGCATGATGCGGCTCAGGCTGATACCGGCGGCTTTCATGGTGACCAGTTCATAGTGCTCGCCAAGGTTGCCGAAGGTCATCAGCGATGACAGAAGGATGGCCAGGGGCAAAGCCAGCGGGACGAACGTGGCGGAAAAATAGAACAGCAGCTTTAAAATAATGTACCATTCCAGCCCTTTTCCAACCATGTCGTCGATGTATTTCCACACAAACTGCATCAGGAGGATGAAGAGGGAGATAAAAAATGTCATTACCAGGGGGCCCAGGTAGGATTTTAATAAAAACAGGTCCAGTTTTTTCATTGGTAAATTGACAATGGTGCAAAGATAATTAATAACGCAAAGGTTATAGTTGTATTTTTGTTTGATGTAATTTTCACAGCCAGGACGCGAAGGAGCAAAAAAATATAATTTAGCGTCTTAGCGCCTTCGCGGTGGTTTTATGGCTTTTAAATCCTGTTCGTAAATGAGGTTAATTGAAGTTTCAAACAAACAAACCCGGAGACAGTTTCTGGACATGGTGGAACTGATCTACAAGGATGATCACAACTATGTAAGGCCACTCGATTCGGAGGTGGAAGCGGTGTTTGATCCCGGGCAAAACAGCTTTTTCCAGCATGGTGAAGCTGCCCGCTGGAACCTGCTGAACGACAAAGATGAAATTATTGGCAGGGTTGCAGCCTTCATTAATAAAAGGAAGGCTTTCACATTTCAGCAACCAACGGGAGGAATGGGGTTCTTTGAGTGTATCGATAACCGGGAAGCTGCATTCATGCTGTTTACCCGGGCAAAAACCTGGCTTGAAGTGCGGGGCATGATGGCCATGGACGGTCCGGTGAATTTCGGCGAAAATGATGTGAACTGGGGGCTGCTGGTCGACGGCTTCACCCATCCGGGATTCGGAATGAGCTACAATCCGCCTTATTACAGGGCGTTCTTCGAAGCTTTCGGGTTTCATTTCTATTTCGAACAGGTGTCAAACCATCTTGACCTCACCAAACCATTTCCGGACAGGTTCTGGAAAATTGCAGAATGGTCGATGCGGAAACCTGAGCTTTCATTCAGGCATTTTACTTACAGGGAGGCCGATAAATTTATCGGCGACATGAAAGAGGTGTATGACGATGCATGGAAATTCCATGAAAATTTCACACCGATGGATATCTCCACCCTGCGGAAGGGCGTGGAGAAAGCGAAATCGTTCCTGGATCCGGAACTTATCTGGTTCGTTTATTATGATGACGAACCGATAGCCTTTCTTGTCCAGTTCCCTGACGTGAACCAGGTTATCAGGCACCTGCACGGGAAGCTGCATCTGTGGAACAAGATGAGGTTCCTGTGGATGTTATATCGCAAAAAAATCACCCGCACCAGGATTGTCATCATGGGGGTGAAGCCGAAATACCAGCGGTACGGGGTTGAGTCAGGTATCTTCTGGCATCTCAACGAGGTGCTGAAACATAAACCGCAGATCACTGAGGTAGAACTTTCCTGGGTGGGTGATTTTAATCCCAAAATGCGTGCCCTTCACGAATCGGTCGGAGCTGTCTTTGCCAAACGGCACATCACATACCGGAAAATATTTTCGGAAGATGCAGAATCTCAGCGTTCAACGATCATTCCTGTGGATACAAAAGAAAAGGCAATGAGACAAGTTTAGACAGGCGCATCTTGCACCTGAACCGGCCCAATTTTTTTTTGTACATTTACATAAATTATCATACTTTTGTATTTCTGAAAATTTTCAACTTATATTTGTACCCAATAGTCTTAATGTCAAACCAAAAACCAAAAACCATGAAAAAAATTTTACTGATTAGTCTGGCGTTTATGATTGGCCTGGCCACTGTTGCTCAAAAGCCTCAGGTAAAAAACGGCATTTATGTCAGAAATGTAAAGAAAGTGAGCGAAATTACCATTGAACCTGCTTCACCCACCAGCATTTCACCGGTTAAAACCCAATCAAGTTTGAAAAACGGCAGCAGCACCAACATTGTAAGTGTGCTTAACCTTGGTACATCAGCCAACTGTCTTGGATATTCCAGCGGCACAAGGCCGATGCTTTGGGCGGATGACGCTCTGAATGCCGTTATCAATTTTCACCGTGCAGGCCCCGGAACAATCCCGAGTTTGTCGGGTTATTATGCCATGGATCTTGGCACGAACATGGGTGCAGCACAAACGGACTGGAACAACCAGATCCAGGTGCTTGCCGCTCAGATGGTAGCTTCACCATATTACTACGATGCCAGCAGGTATCCCTGCGCCGGAATCTACAATCCCACAGGCAATACCACCCTTGCCAATGCATATTGCGCATACTTCGGGCCTAATTTCGCAAATCTTGCTGCCAGCGGATTTGGCGGTTACAGCTATGGCGTTGCCAACCTGGTCAACCATGCCGATACCACCAAAAATCTCAGGTGGTATGACGGGAAACCTCCTACGTACATTCCTGACGGATTTGCTGTATCCGGCAATGGTCTTGCACATGAACTCGACGGCGGCTATAACGTGATTTCTGCGACCTATATCGACAGCGTAGTTTATGGCAGAGGCGTTTGGAATGCTGCTACCAAAGACTTTGATTACACCTTTAAAACCATTGCTTTCCCAACAGTCGACAGTTATTCCAATGCTGATTGCAAAATCGCCGTTGCTCCTGATGGCAACACCGTATGGATGTCGGTATTGTGCAACCTGGTTGGTGCCTCTCCGCTGATTGACTCTACCTTCTTCCCTGTTCTCAGGAGATCATTGGATGGTGGTGCAACCTGGGGCGCTCCAATCATTGTTCAGCTCGACGGACCGAATGGTATTGCAGCCGTTAAAAATCACTACAGCGATTATTTCATCAACAATTTCTTTACTCCTCCCGCTCCAACCCGCGACCAGATTCCTTATACCACCGCTTTTGATCACTCCCTGAGCGTTGATAAATGGGGCAATCCTCACATGGGCATTGCTATTGGATACGCTCCTGGCGGATATTCGATTTCAACCGGTGTTGACAGTCTTATCAATGTATACGACATCTATTCTGTTGATGACGGCGCGCACTTTGCCGGCGTATTCCTTGGTTCACTGAAAACTTTCCGCGGAACATGGGCAACCTACACTGCAGACAACCGCGTTTATATCTCCAGGACAACTGCCGGAGATAAAATGTTTGTGACCTGGAACGATACCCACATTGATGGTGAAGTAAACAACCAGAATCCTGAAGTCTGGGCCCGTGGTTTTGACCTCATCGCCAACAAGATCACAGCCAACAACGGAGTAGACGGTCCGAACAACGTGACTTTCCTTTCCGATATCACACAGGAAGCCTATTTCCAGTGCACATCGCCGATCGTATTCACCGACAACAACAAATTTACTATTCCTATTGCTACGCAGTGGGCGCAGGATTTTGCACTGGATGTCCAGTTTAAATATATTCCCGATTTCTCATACGTACAGTCTGACTTCTCGATTCCTGTTCTCAATGATCCTTTCCCGATCGGTATCGAAAAGAAAGATAATTCAATCGCTTCTGTAACTGTATTCCCAAATCCTGTAAAGGATGTTGCAAAGGTTGCTGTAACGCTGAAACAGAATGCAAATGTTTCTGTTGATATTACAAACCTCGTTGGTCAGCAGGTAATGTCACTGAACAAAGGTGCCATGAACGCCGGAACACAGCAGTTCAGCATTGATGCAAGCAGTCTTACTTCAGGTGTTTATTTCATCTCCGTGAACGTTAACGGACAGAAATACACCCAGAAAATGATTGTTCAATAACACATTATCCTTTTGGTTTAAAAAGCCCTGCGGTTTTCCGTGGGGCTTTTTTTTGGCATGATAGATCGGTTATCGTATTGGTAAACGGCCTGAAAACTTCGAGGAAGACGGTTGTGGATAAAAAAATCTGCGAGAAGTTTTGCCTATCTTTGCACCCACTTTCAAAACCCTATGCTTTACGCCGAAATCAAATACCTTGTTGGCAAGGAGTTCATGCTCGAGCTGAAGCAGAAGTACGTACTGAACGGCATCCTGCTTTACCTGGTTTCAACGGTTTTTGTCACCTACCTGGCATTCGAGGATGCGATCACACCCGAAACCTGGAACTCCCTGTTCTGGATCATCCTGCTGTTTGTGGCGGTGAACGGGATCTCGAAGAGTTTCATGCAGGAAAACGCGGCACGCCACCTATATTATTATACCATTGCCAGCCCGCAGGCCGTCGTGCTTTCAAAGATCATTTACAACCTGTTCCTGATGGCGGTGCTTTCCATCCTGGCATTCGGGTTTTTCCTGCTCCTGATGGGGAACATGGTCGTGAATATCCCGTTGTTCCTGCTGACCCTCGTCCTCGGGAGTCTCGGGCTCTCGTCGGTGCTGACCATGGTTGCCGCCATTGCGTCGCGGGCAAGCCATAATTTTTCGCTGATGGCCATCCTCAGTTTTCCGATCGTGCTGCCGTTGCTCGCCACACTCATGAAAGTTTCAAAAGCCGCCCTTAACAGCATGGACTGGAGCGGTTTGTCAGGGTTTCTCGTAATCCTGGTCACCATCAATTGCGCGGTGATTGCACTGGCATATCTGTTATTTCCGTACCTTTGGAGGGACTAAAGTGATTTACGATTTTCTGATTTACGATTTTCGATTGTGTAGAAATAGTAATAAAAGTAAAGAACTTGAAAATAGATGGTTTGGAATTCGTAAAATCCTGCAAGACTGGCTGTAAAAAATCGTAAATCGTAAATCTGAAAATCGAAAATGTTAAAAGATTGGTGGAAATATTTATCAGGGGTTTTATTGTTGTATGCGATCATTCTGGGATTTCAGGTTCATATTCCCGACACGATGATCCATGAAACCATGCGGAACCTGTTTTATCACGTGGGCATGTGGTTTGGCATGTTTTCCATGCTTATCACGGGGTTTATTTTCAGCCTGCGTTACCTGCGCAAATTTGATGAAACCGAAGATATCATTGCGGTTGAAGCGGTGAACGTCGGCCTGATGTTTGGGTTTCTCGGAATTTTCACCGGGATGATCTGGGCAAATTTCACCTGGGGCTCCCCCTGGGTGAAGGATCCGAAACTGAACGGTGCGGCAGTCGGACTTTTCATATACCTCGCCTACATGATCCTGCGCGGCTCGATCGATGATGTGCACAAGCGCGCCAAGGTGGGAGCGGTTTACAATATATTTGCCTTCTTCCTGTGGATCGTATTTGTGATGGTTTTGCCGCGGCTGGCAGGGGACAGTATTCATCCCGGCAAAGATTCACCCCCAGTGCTGCCGATGCACCTTGAACCTTCGATGCGCCCAGTCTTTTACCCTGCCATGCTTGGCTGGGTGTTGCTTGGATTCTGGATCATGAACATCCGTGTTCGCATCCGGAAACTTCAACTCAAGCTGGAAGACTGATGTTTTGATTTTTGAATTTGCATTTTGATTTTTAACTTTTTATTATGGATTCATACGGAAAAATATTTGTAGTTGTCGCAGTGCTGGCGGTTATCCTCGTTGGGATTTTTGTTTACCTGTTCACCATCGACCGGAAATTGCGGAAACTCGAGAAGGAGATTGAAGAAAAATCAACACACAGGGAAAAATGAAGACCATCCATATAATTATTATACTGGTACTGGTAGTGGCAGTGGCAGTGGTCATTTCGACCATGACCGATTCAAGCACCTATTCCGACTTTACGGAAGCTTCGAAGAAGCCAGGGAAAGAACTTCATATTATCGGGAAATTAAACCGATCCAAGCCAATGGAATATGACGCGCAGAAAAATGCCAACCAGTTTTCATTTTACCTGATCGACGACAAAGGAGTTGAAAAAAAAGTTATCTATCACAATGCCAGGCCGCAGGATTTTGAAAAATCAGAAAAAGTAGTCGTCATCGGATCGATGAAAGGCGATGAGTTCATTGCCAAAAGCCTCCTGCTGAAATGCCCGTCGAAGTACAATGACAAGAAACCGTCGAAATTCGGGAGTAAAGAATTTAAGTAGATTTTACCGCGAATGCCCAAAGACGAAAAAAAATAATGGCTTACAAGTCTCTTTCACATTTCGTAGATTCACTGCAAGCGAACAATGAACTGGTTCGGATCAGCGAATTTGTTTCTCCCAACCTGGAAATCACCGAGATTGCCGACCGGATGGTGAAAAACGGGGGCAAAGCCTTGCTGTTTGAGAATAACGGCACGCAATTTCCCCTGCTCATCAATGCTTTTGCCTCAGACCGGCGTATATGCATGGCCCTGGGAGTAGACAAGCTGGAAGACATTGAGGCGGACATTGCCCGCCTGATGAAGGAGTTTCTTGGCCCGAAAGCCGGTTTCATCGATAAATTGAAACTGCTGCCAAGGCTGAAAGAGGTGGCGTCGTGGATGCCGAAGTCAGTGCGTGGCCGGGGCATCTGCCAGGAGGTTGTTATGCAGCAGCCCGACCTTGGGAAAATCCCTGTGCTGACATGCTGGCCTGCCGATGGCGGCCCGTTTATCACCCTCCCGGGAGTTCATACCATCGACCCCGAAACCGGAGCGCGGAACCTGGGCATGTACCGCATGCAGGTGTTTGAACCGGACATGACCGGGATGCACTGGCACCTGCACAAGGGTTCGGCCAGTCATTTCAATCAGTATAAAAAACTGGGAAGGAAAATGCCGGTTACGGTAACGCTGGGTGGAGATCCGGTTTATACCTATGCAGCCACTGCGCCGCTTCCTGAAAATCTCGATGAATACCTGCTGGCCGGTTTCCTGCGCAGGAAAAAAGTTGAGCTGGTAAAATGCCTGACAAACGATCTGGAGGTCCCTTCGGACGTTGATTTCGTCATTGAAGGCTATGTTGACCCGGCGGAGGAACTGATCCTGGAAGGTCCGTTCGGCGACCACACCGGCTTTTATTCCCTGGCCGATTATTTCCCCAGGTTCCATGTAACCTGCATCACCCATCGGAAAAATGCCATCTACCCGGCTACCATTGTGGGCATTCCTCCGCAGGAAGATGGCTGGATTGGCAAGGCTACCGAACGGATTTTCCTGGTGCCCATCCGGATGACGGTTGCACCCGAAGTGACCGATATGCACATGCCGGTTGAAGGGGTTTTTCACAACATCACACTGGTCAGTATCAAAAAGCAGTACCCCGGTCATGCACCTAAGATAATGAGCTCGCTGTGGGGGGCAGGGCAGATGATGTTCAACAAAATACTGGTGGTAACCGGTGAAGATTCTTCTCTGACCGACTACTATTCCCTGGCGCGGACCATCTCCCGCCACGTTGACCCGGTAGCAGATATTCATTTTTCACGCGGACCCGTTGATATTCTTGATCATTCCAGCAGCAAATATGCCTATGGCAGCAAAATAGGCATCGATGCCACAACAAAATTCCCACAGGAACTATCTCCCCCCTCCCCGTTTTGGGGAGGGGCCGGGGGTGGGGTCCCTTTGCCCGATTCCGGGGGAGTGGTCCCTTTGCCCGATTCCTGGGGAGTGGTCCCTTCGCCCGATTCCTGGGGAGTGGTCCCTGTGCCCAAAACGGAACTGATTCTCGAATCGTTTCCCGAAATCGTGAATATCCGCACCGACCTGTTATCCCGGGGAATTTCTGTCGTCATCATCTCCTTTAAGAAATCCAGGAAGCAGCATGTTCGCCAGGTTGCTGCCGAACTGCTGAAAGGGAAATTCATCGAAGGAGTAAAATTCATTCTTTTCGTTGACCACACGCTTGATCTTACCTCATTTTCGCAGGTTGTATGGATTTCAGCCAACAACATCGACCCGTTGCGTGACTGCTTTTATATTGAAGCTGAGCCTGGAGTGAAATTTCAGACACTCTGCATCGATGCATCCCGGAAAACAAAAAGCCATGATGACTTTCAGCGCGACTGGCCCAATGTGACGGTGATGAATGATAGAACCATTCATTCGGTTGATGAAAAATGGCCCCGCCTGAACCTCGGACCCCTGCTACCTTCCCCCTCTGATGAATATAAAAGACTGAATATCAACGAAGAAGCTATTTCTAAAATGGATTTGTAGGAAAATATTGCAATTTATTTAGTATTTTTGCCAGTTAATTTTGTCTAAATGAAACAAACCATATACTTCTTCATTTTTTTCTTTTTCCTGTCATTTCTTACAAATATTGCGGAGGCCCAGGTTTCCGTGGTGAAAGGCATGGTAACCGACGGGAAGACCACCGACCCGCTGCCGTATGTCAACATCGGGGTGAAGGGCCAGTCAACCGGAACATTTTCAGACAGCAATGGCGCCTATCGCCTCGAATTGCCCAAAGGCGAATACGACCTGTTTATTTCCTCCGTCGGGTATGAGAAAATGGAAAAGCACATTCATCTTGACGGAAAGAAAACCTATGTGATCGACCTGAACCTGAATAACATATCACAGGAACTGAGCACGGTCGTTGTTTCTGCTTCAAAATATGCCCAAAAAATCCAGGAGTCGATTTCATCCATTGAGGTGATAAAAGCAAAAAGCATTGAAATCGGGAACCTGCCCAGTGCCGACAAACTTGTGGATAAGGTCCCGGGCGTAACCATTGTAAACAATGAGCCGCAGATCCGTGCCGGAAGCGGTTTCAGTTCAGGGCTTGGCTCCAGGGTTATGGTAATGGTTGATGAAATACCCCTTTTGCGGGGCGATGCCGGCAGACCCGACTGGGCCCTGCTGCCCATTGATGATGTCGAGCAGATCGAGGTTGTCAAAGGTGCCTCATCCGTGGTGTTCGGGTCCTCCGCCATCAACGGTGCAATCAACGTCAGAACGGCATGGCCCAAAGATGAGCCGTCTACAAAAATCATCACTTTTTTAGGAGCCTACAGCAAACCGGAACGTAAGTATTCGACACCCTGGACGGGAATGAGCCCCTTGGTTTACGGAATCACGCTTACGCATTCACAAAAAATTGACAACATTGACCTGGCCGGTGGTATAAGTTATTATAAGGATCAGGGCTATATTGGCGGCACGCCGGAAGAAAAACTGAAAGCCTCGGATACATTTTATAATAAAGGCCAGTTTAACAACCGCGTAAAGTTTTATTTCAACACCAGGGTCAGGTCCAAGAAAGTGGAAGGGTTGTCATATGGTATCAATGGAAATTTCATGTTCCAGGAGAATGCAGAGACCTATTTCTGGTACGATGCCGACACGAACATCTACAGGTCTTTCCCGGGTTCGTTGTCGAAATTTAAAGCCTTTACTTTTTATGTAGACCCTTTTCTGAAATATTATGCGAAAAATGGCGATGTTCATTCATTGAAAAACCGGGTTTATTATCTGAATTCAGACGGATTATATAATCAGAGTTCGCTGAGCGTGACCATATTCAACGAGTACCAGTACACCCATAAATTCGATTTAAAAAGGGCGGGCCACCTGATGCTGGTCACCGGGGTTACCAATATTTATTCATATGCCTTTGGAAAAGTGTTCTCCGGAAAGCTGGCCCCTGACGGAACAACGACACTTGGCGAAAACGGCACCTACACAGCTGAAAATTTTGCGGTTTATGCCCAGCTGGAGGCGAAGTTCTTTAAGAGATTGTCCGTTTTGGTAGGCGGGCGTTATGAATATTACCACCTGGCGGACCTGACCGAAAGCAAACCCATTTTCAGGGCCGGGCTTAACATGCAGGCAGGGAAGGCCAGTTATTTGCGGCTGGCGGTCGGGCAGGGGTATCGTGTGCCAAGTATCGGCGAGCGGTACATTACTACTACTTCCGGCAACTTCGGATTTTATCCGAACCCTACCCTGGCAGCTGAATCGAGCGTGTCCTATGAACTCGGGTTCAAGCAATTGTTTCATGTCGGCAAATTTGCCGGAATGTTCGATGTTGCCGCTTTTTATGAAAATTACGACAATTATGTCGAATTCAATTTTGGTTACTGGGGGATGAACCCGAATCCAAGCAAGGATGTCGGATTCAAATTCTTCAATACCGGCCCGGCCCGCATTTATGGCATTGATGCATCCATTGCCGGGGAGGGTGACATTGCCAAAAACCTGAACCTGAGTGTTATGGTAGGTTATACCTACTCCATACCGGAGGCGCTCAATCCGAATTACGTGTTTTATGTGAATCCCAACAATGCCAAGAATTCCCTCACGTACATCACTACATCGTCGGATACCACCGGGCATATCCTGAAATACCGTGTACAGAGCCTGTTAAAAGCCGATGTTCAGATTACTTGGAAAAGGTTCTCCACCGGTTTTGGAGGACGTTATTACGGCTATATGAAGAATATTGATAAATTCTTTTACGAGATACTTGATGGACAGATGTTTGGTGTAAAAACCGGGATTAAAAAATATCGTGAAGAACACAATACCGGGACGTTCATTGTCGACTACCGGGTAAGCTACGCATTGAAAAGTTTTAAATTTTCCGTAATCGTGAACAATTTGCTGAATACTGAGTTTTCTTTGCGGCCCCTGACGGTTGAGCCTCCAAGGATGACACAATTGCAGGTGATTTATAAGATTTAATCGTGACACGTTACGTCTGACAGGTTTCGAACACAAACAACCCTTAAAAATTAACCCTAAACACATATAAACATGAAACATTTTATTACGTTTGTCTTGCTTTCTCTGGCGTTGAATTCTGCCTTTTCACAATCGAACATTACCAACGGTGATTTCGAAAACTGGCACAATGTCGTTGTTAATCCTACCCTCAACTATGAAGATATTGGAACTACTCCTGCCGATAACTGGATGTCGACCCTGAATTCACTGGCGGCTGTTCCGCCTACCGCCGGCGGACCTGGCCCTGTGACAGTTTTTAAAACTACGGACAAATATTCCGGAACCTTTGCCGCCAAAGGCATTTCAGCGAACTTTCCTTTAGGTCCGGTTACTATTTTCATTCCCGGGATGATCGGAACAGCAGTAATGGACATGGTTGGGGTAAAAGCTATTCTCGGGAAACCATGCGCCGGATGCAAGCCTTTACGCTTCAAGGGATATTACAAATTTGAACCGGTAAATGGTGATTCATGTGTAGCCGTAATTTTGCTTTCGAAATGGAATGCCACTGCCAAAAAGCGCGACACGATCGGCCTCGGGAAAATGGTTCAGCATAGTGCTGTCAGCACCTACACACAGTTTGATATCCCTGTTACTTACACAGGCACCGGAGTAGTCGATTCCATGACGATGCTTGTCGTATCCAGTGCAGGCTTCAATGTTGTCAACTTCACAGGCAGTGTTGGCCAGGCGGGAAATACGATGTATGTTGATGCACTTTCACTCGAGTATCCAAACGGAATTGAACAGGTTCTTATGCCGGAAGTGGCTGTCAAAGTTTATCCGAATCCCGCATCTGATGTTCTTCACATTGACCTGAGTGCAGAAGTGAAAAACAGTTCATTTGAAGTGTATAACACCGCCGGAAAGCTGGTTGGTACCTATGGAATATCGCAAACCACCAGCACCATTCCTGTATACAGCCTGGTGAATGGCGCTTATTACTTCCGGTTGGTCTCAGGAAAGGATTTACTGAACACCGGCTCGTTTGTCATTAAAAAATAGTGTTTCCCCATCCCCCTGACCCCTTCCCCAACAAGGGAAGGGGAGCAAGTCCCTCCCTTTTTGGGGAGGGATTCAGGGAGGGGTTTTTAACCACCTGACCCAGAATCAACTTTATAAAAACTAAAATATACTCTTATGACCGAAATAAAAACCTCACAGATGGCAATCGACCTCGAAGACAAATACGGGGCGCACAATTATCATCCGTTACCTGTTGTGCTTGCCAAAGGAAAAGGCGTTTTCATGTGGGACGTGGAAGGCAAGCGATATTATGATTTCTTATCGGCTTATTCGGCCGTTAACCAGGGTCATTGCCATCCTAAAATTGTAGGGGCCCTCATTGAGCAGGCTCAAACGCTGGAGCTTACCTCCCGCGCCTTTTACAACGACGTGCTGGGCGTGTACGAAAAGTTCATCACCGAATATTTTGGATACGAACGGGTTCTCCCGATGAATTCGGGTGCCGAGGGGGATGAGACAGCCCTCAAACTAACCCGTAAATGGGGGTATAAAGTAAAGGGCATCCCTGAGAACCAGGCCAAAATTATCTGCTGCCGCGATAATTTCCATGGACGCACCATCACGGTGATCTCCATGTCGAATGATCCGGATGCACGCAAAGACTTCGGGCCATTTACTCCGGGATTTGAGTCCATTCCTTATAACGATCTCGCTGCGCTTGCAAAGGCGCTGGAGGATCCGAACGTTGCCGGTTTCCTGGTTGAACCAATCCAGGGGGAAGCAGGCGTTTTTGTGCCGGATGAAGGATACCTTAAAAAGGCATATGATCTGTGCAAAGCAAAAAACGTGTTGTTCATCGCCGATGAAGTTCAAACCGGGATCGCCCGCACAGGCCGTTTGCTTGCCTGCGACTGGGAAGGCGTGAAACCGGATGTCCTGATTCTCGGGAAGGCGCTTTCGGGTGGTGTATATCCCATTTCAGCTGTACTTGCAGATGACCACATCATGTTAACCATTCACCCGGGTGAACATGGTTCAACCTTTGGCGGAAACCCTGTTGCTGCGAAAGTTGCGATGGCTGCGCTGGAGGTAGTCCGCGATGAAAAACTGGCCGAGAATGCCGAGAAAATGGGTGCCATTTTCCGTGACGAATTGCGTAAGATCAACTCTCCCTATATAGAGCTGGTTCGCGGGAAAGGATTGCTGAACGCCATCGTGATCAAGCCCTTTAATGGCAAGACCGCCTGGGATGTTTGCCTGCAAATGCGCGACAACGGCCTGCTGGCCAAGCCGACGCACGATCATATCATCCGGTTTGCCCCGCCATTGGTGATTACCGAAGAGCAAATCCATGAGGCGGTGGAGATTATCCGGAAATCGATCAAGGAATTGGAATAGAAGATGGTTTCAGGGACATGACATGTCATGTCCCTGAAACACAAATCATTTTATTCGGTCAGAATGATCTTGCGAGCCGCAACTTTTTCTCCCTGTTGCAGTAAAACCTCATACAATCCGGTGCTGAAAGATGATGTGACGAAGCGGAATGTATGTGTCCCCTTATCCAGTTTCCGGTCAATCAAAGTGGCCTTGGTTTGTCCCATGGATGAAATCAGTGTAAGCTTTATGCTGCCTGGCTGCTCCAGGGTAAAAGTTACATTGCAGGCACTTTTCACCGGGTTTGGGAAAACATGCATCCCGAATGGTTCAGCGGGAGATGATTGAGCCATGCCAACCGGGTAGCCGAATTTCTTTGTCACAACATAGTGCATGAAATCACGGGCATCGGCAGTATCAAGGTAGTAAAGCGGGAAACTTAGCAGGATGCTTTTATAGCCGGTGCTCACGTACTCGACACCTATCGGACGGTGTTTCATCTTGCCAAAGGAAGTGGTTGAATCATATTTCGAATCAAACCTGTATATCACGGTGGCAGCCGGATCAGGCGCACAGACATCGACATTGTAAATCTGTCCGGGAAAATTCTTATCCATGTATTTTAGAGAATCAATATTCAGTTCATTATAGCCCGGTGCAACAGCATTGGCCCTGAAGAGCATGCTTTGCAACTTCCTGTCGACAGTGTCAACTTTAAATAACTGATGGAAAAAGGCTTCTTCGGGAATATATAACGGGTAGCTAATGCTTCCGTTAATCCAGAACCGGCCTGGAGTAAAGCCGGCGAATAACAGGTTCCCCCCGTTTTCCCTGAATGCCATTACTGCCTGCATGATATCCTCTGTCGGCGGCTCGAACTCCAGTGAATTGGACATCCAGAGGATAGAACGGTAACGCGACAACAGTGCAAGGTCCGGCTTTTGTAAAGCGTTGAAGTCAGTCCATCTGTATGGAATCGTATCCAATACTGCATGGTAGAAAGCCTTTACGCTATCGGGTGTGGTTTTGTTGCCTTTCATATTCGAAATCACAAGCAGACTGTCGCAAAAATTGAACCGGGCTCCGGATACCTCGTTTGAATAAGCACTCTCCTGAAGTGAGTCATTTACGGTGGTTATTACGTAATAATATTGCTTATTCATAGTTCCAGGTAAATCACGGTATATGGAGTCTTTTACCGGAATAGGGTTGATTTTCTGGTAATTAGCCCCTGTGTTCTCAGAACGGTAGATATTTACCCCTTTCACGAACGCATTCTTTGTCGGAAGCCACTTCAGGGTGATCTCATTCTGAGCTGACTGGGCACGGAGTCTCTGGGGATAGGGGAGGAGTTGCTGCGTGGCAAGTGTGGCAAGTGAACCACCGGTCACCTTTTTGAGATAAGGTACGTTGCAGTTACCCAGGGTGTCCGAAGGAATATGCCAGTTGGGGCTGAAAACAATCTCTTCCAGGTAGGTCGAAGGAAAAGCCTCCAGCCAGTAAGGGAAGGAATCTGACCCGCTGTTGGCGAGGTTCTGCGGGAATACTGCCTGCAAGTCGGTATAGCTTTCAATTGCATCGGCAGCCACCAGGCCGGCCCATTCAAACCCGTAATACTGGTAAACCTTCACTTCCGGGATATTTCCGGGGTTGTTCGAGATCATATCGAGATTCAGCATGAAACGTATATCTGTTCCTGCTAACCGGGCCTTTCCTGAAGCAAATCTCCCGCCGAACAGCCCAAGTTCTTCGGCAGCAAAAAGGGTAAACTGAATTGTAGATTCAGGTTTATAATTAAACACCTTCATTACCCGTGCTATTTCAAGAGTGGCGGCAACGGCTGTCCCGTTGTCATCGACTCCAGGGGCATTGATAAAGGGATTGGGGGTACAGAAAGAATCCCAATGGCCGCCGATGACATATATTTCATCCGGAGCGGACGAACCCCGGAGTGTGCAAACCACGTTGTACTGCCATGAACTGTCGGACAACCCGTTCCAATTGCGGATAACGAGATAGAATGAATCGAGTTTTACGTCGGTATATCCGTAGGAAATGAACTTGCTCAACAGCGAGGTGGCGATCTCTTTATTGTTATCGTTCATGAGGAAACGGGAACCCCAGTTCTGCATCTCCTGCAAGGTTGCCCGCAGGGTGTCAGCGTTGATGGCATTTACCATGGCCGCGATGGCAGGGTTGACCGTTCTGCTCTTTTGCTTTTGTGCGAACGGGGTTTCGGCGTATCGGATGATGCCAGCGGAAGGATCGGGGCGTTTTTCCACCAGGTATGCATCTGTGGTCTGCGCCATTGCCA
>JBAXDH010000002.1:0-84922 GCA_037141055.1 bacterium
GAGATGGGTTCAGCCCCGTTGAGCATCGCTTTCATGGGTGAAAAATCCCAGTCAAAAACAGGTTTTTTTCTATTGAGATACCGTAAGACCAATGCCAGGCCAAAATTCGGGCATCCTGTTACTGTTATCTTATGCTGGCTCATCATGTGTATCCACAAACCGGGGTTCATGACAAAATCAATGGCTTCAACGTGAAATTGAAATGAAATGGAATATAACGGCGTAAGGTGATACCCGATTAATCCCATATCATGATAAAGCGGCATCCAGTTTCCAATATTATCCGGATAATGCAGGTCAAGACCAACACGGATCGCATCCATGTTCACCATCAGGTTTCCATGGGTAAGCATGATGCCTTTCGGATCGCCGGTACTACCCGATGAAAACTGGATAAATGCAAGATCATCCGGTTTCAGATCCGGCCGGGGATGTTCACCGGACAGATCGAGGTCAGTTACATGCCTGATTTTGCCTTCCTGGAACTCTCCGGAATCCTTCACCCCTTCACTCATGAAAATATACGGGTTCCCGAGTTGTTCAAAGACGCTCATCAGCTTTACAACCGATGGATTGTATCCCGAAAAAGTCATTGGCGGCTGGAGAATCGTTGGAACCAACCCCAGCAAAAAACCGCCCCACAAAAGTTCGATGGTTTCCTTGTTGTCGCGGGTGGCAATGATTATTTTGTCGCCCTGCCTTAATCCCAGGTTGTGCAGTCCGCTGGCAATACGTTCAGCTTTCCTGAGTAAATCCTCATAGGTTTGGATCGTGAGGCTTCCCTCTTTATCGCAATACGCGACAAATAAATCAGGATGGGCTGCAATTGCCCGGGGCAGTAAATCGGGCAGAGTCAGTTCAGGCTGGTAAAAGGCGTTCGTTTCGGGCATGAAAAATCCGTCGGTTGTTAATTCGGCTGCAAAGTAACGAATAAGTCACCAAACAATCCCATCTCCGGAAAATTCATACCTTTGTGCTTTAATTTGAAGCCACATGAAGATTGAAGATTTCATCTCCCAGCTTGAAGCAGAATATGAAGATCTGAAGCCGGGAACCCTTAACCCGGGAAGTGTTTTCAGGGAAGTTTTTGAATGGAATTCCATCAACGCACTTATCCTTATCGCGTTGGTTAAAACGGAGTACGATGTTGCCATCAATGCAGAGGATATCGCCATCTCAAAAACCGTGGAGGACCTCTTCCGCATCATTGAATCACGGGTACAATAATCATTTTTCACCGGCCACTTTCCCTACTCCATAAGTTTCTCCCCTTCGGCAGCCAATTGGGAAATTGAAATTTCATCGAAGAAAAGGTAGGGAGGCCATTCAAAACCAAAAATATTCTTTGTCTCCTCACTGAGTTCCATTGCCCGCAGCGAATCTATCCCATATGCCGGGAGGCTGCCGGCAGGATCGACAGGCAAGCCCTTGTTGAGCCGCGCGGATGTCCATGCGACCAGGAATTCTTCCAGGCTGAAGGTCTTGCCATCTGCAAAATCAGGATGGGCGGGCTCCTGATCCTCAAACCAGCGATCGGCAATTACATCAAATTTGCCGGCAAGCATGCCCTCGCGGTTTGCCCGGCGCATGATCTTGCCGCTCGAAGTTTTAATGATGGAGCCAGTTCTTACCAGCGTGATGCACACCGGCTGAATTTCGAATTCACGTGAAACTGCGGCAACAACCGCGTCGATAATCTGCCCGGTATCCGGGGGTAAAATTGAACGGCGCAATTCTGCAACAATGGCCAGTCGCTCCGTACCGTGATGCTCGATGGGAAAAGCTGCAACGCATGTTTTTCGTATCGAGGCATGGCTTTCTTCAACAGCCTCTTCAATGTCCTGCGGATAGAAATTCCGGCCATGGACGATGACGAGGTCCTTCAGCCTCCCGGTTATGAAAAGTTCATCGTTGTACATAAATCCGAGGTCACCTGTCTTCAGCCACACCGGATTGTCCAACCCTGCAGGACTTGCATGGAAAACGCCCCCGGTGAGACCCGGTTTTCCATAGTAGCCCATGGAAATTGTGCTGCCACTCGCCCAGATCTCTCCGACTTTACCCGGTTTTATGATCTCCCCGGTGTCGGGGTCGGCAATGAGGATCGACGTATCCATCCGGGACCTTCCATTGCTTGCTATCCAAAGGATATCTTCTTTATGATCGACACCTTCAACCGGGACTACCAGGTTTTTTTCAAGTGCTGATGCCCTTACCGGCAGGTAAAATGCCGGCGCCGTAATTGATCCCCCAACAAGAATCAGGGTGGATTCGGCCATCCCGTAGGCAGGAATGAGAGATTCGGCTTTCAGCCCCACAGGTGCAAATGTTTCCAGAAAACGGTCGAGGGTCGCTTTTCTCACAGGTTCGGCCCCGCTGTACATCACCCTGAGAGACGACAGGTCAAGGCTGTTCCGCTGTGCTTCATCAATTTTGTCGACACAACGGGTAAAGGCAAAATCCGGTTGACCGCTCACAGTAGCCCGGTACCGTGTAATTGCCTGCAACAGCAAAAACGGGTTCCCTATGAAGATAAACGGGGGTATCAGCACGGTATGTGAACCCGAAAAAACAGTCTCCAGGATGCCGAAAATCAGGCCAAGGTCATGAAACTGGGGCACCCAGTGTACCGCAACATCATCGGGGGTGATCTGAAAAATAAGCTGCAGCGAGCGCAGGTTGTACATGATGTTGCGGTGGCTGACCATCACCCCTTTGGGGTCGCCGGTAGAGCCTGAAGTGTACTGCAGAAACGCCAGCTCTTCGAATCCGGGTTCAAACTGAATCATTGATATCTGACCTGAAACGGACCAGGTATCTGTTTCGTACCATGGCAAACCGGCGAGCAGGGGATCTTCTGCAAAATTCCGCTCCAGTGAACGGGCAATGATCCCGGTGGTTAGGATCGCAGATGCATGACAATCAGAAGCAATCGTATGAATCCGGTGCACCGACCGGTTTTTTCGCGGGGGATAGGCGGCTGCAGGGATCACTCCGGCATAGAGGCATCCGAAGAAAGCAGTGATAAAATCAAGTCCCGGCGGATAAAAAATGAGGACGGTTTTTCCTTTCAATCCAAGGTCTGTCAACCTCATGGCCGCAATGTGGGCGGCTGCATCCAGTTCGCGGTAAGTCAAAGATCCAGTCTCATCTTCTCCGGTGGCCAGAAATGTAAACGCCTTTTTATCAGGATTTAAAACAGCACGATGGCGCAACACGGAAACAATTGTTGCCAGGTCCGGTTTAAGCTGAAGGTCTCCCGGTATGGGAGTGGGGTTTATCAAATCCATGTTTAAGATATTTGAGTAACGGCCCTCTCCTGGCCTCCCCCACAGGGGGAGGAATACTCCCTTCCCCTGTGGGGGAAGGGTTGGGGGAAGAGCAAAATCGAGCGGGCCATTCCAGGGCAAAATTAGATTATTCGGGCCCGATAACGAAAAAAAAAGTATTTTTGTGTAGTTACAACCCATATTTTTTAATGGCTCTATTTGAGATCCCCGATATTAGGATTGCCGGTCTGTCGGCATGTGTTCCAAAGAAGAGGTTATCCAACCATGATTACAACTGGATAACACCGAAGGAGCGTGATCAGCTGATCCAGATGATCGGGGTGGAGACCCGGCATGTGGCTGAGCCCGGACAAACAACCTCCGACCTTTGCTTCCAGGCGGCAGAACAGTTGCTGGACAAACTTGCCTGGGAACGCAACGACATCAGCCTGCTCGTTTTCGTTTCACAGTCGCGCGATTACATCATCCCGTCAACTTCCGCAATTCTCCAGGACAGGCTTAAACTTCCCAAAACATCCATGGCCATCGATATCAATCTTGGCTGTTCGGGTTATGTTTACGGTCTTTCGGTGATAGGCAGCCTGATGAATACGACAGGCATTAAAAAGGCATTGTTGCTGGTGGGTGATCTCTCGAATGTAACCTCCTGCTATCGCGATAAAAGCACCTACCCGCTTTTTGGAGATGCAGGAACAGCCACCGCCCTGGAACTGAAACCAGGTCATGCTCCCATGCAGTTTAATCTTCAAACCGACGGCAGCGGTCATGAGGCTATCATCATTCCTGATGGCGGAGTGCGCAACCTTTTGAGCAAAAAATCCTTCAACGAAAAAAAATACGGCGACGGAATTTATCGCAGCCGGCTGCATATTGCACTGAACGGCATCGAAGTGTTCAACTTCTCCCTGCGCGAGGTGGTTCCCAACATCAAAACCACCCTGAAACATTTCAACCGGCCGCTTGACGAATTCGACTTCCTGGTCTTTCACCAGGCCAACCGGCTGATCAATGAAACGCTGCGCAAGATGCTGAAAGTTGACCCGGCCAGGGTCCCCTATTCACTGCACGATTTTGGCAATACCAGCTGTTCTTCAATTCCGCTGACCATGGTGACCCAACTCAGGAATGAGCTGGGGAATACGCCCCGGAAACTGCTGCTTTCGGCTTTCGGAATCGGCCTTTCGTGGGGAACCGTACTCATCGAAACCGATGGCATTGTGGTCCCGGAACTCACTGAACAGGAAGCAGTTCCAACACAACCTCAACAAGGATGAACGCATTTGATCTGAAAGGAAAAACAGTCCTCGTCACCGGAGCCTCCTCGGGCCTGGGCAGGCAAACGGCCATCACCGCCAGTGAATATGGCGCCAGGGTAGTGATCACAGGCCGTAGTGAAGCCAGGCTGAATGAGACTTTTCAATCTCTTTGCGGTGAAGGACATCAGCAAATTATTGCCGACCTTACCATCCAGGCTGACATTGACCGGCTGGTTGCCGCCCTGCCTGTGCTCGACGGGTTGGTGCACAGCACCGGCATCTCCGATCTCTCCCCGGCACGGTTTATCACCGAAGCCGTGATTGCCAAAACATTCCGCATCAGCTTTGATGCCTCTGTACTTCTTACTGCCGGAATCCTGGGTAAGAAAAAACTTGCGAAAGGCAGCAGTTCCATTGTCTTTATCTCCTCCATTTCCACAAGGTATCCTTTTGTGGGCGGGGCCATGTACATCAGCGCCAAAGCCGCGCTGGAGGCGTATGCCCGGGTACTCGCGCTGGAACTTGCATCCAGGGGCACAAGGGTAAACTGCATCGCCCCTGCTTTCGTCAGGACACCCATGCTGGATGAAACAGCCGGGAATTTCTCGCAGGAAGCCGTTGACAAAATTGAAGAGCGCCAGCTGCTGGGGCTTGGCGACCCCGTGGATGTGGCAAATACCATTGTTTTCTACCTGGCCGATGCATCAAAATGGGTGAGCGCCACGAACCTTATTCTAGGAGGAGGCTGACAGATATGAGCAACAGAAAACCAGATTATTCGATTGTCGTCCCGGTTTACAACAGCTGTGAGTCGCTGGACGAATTGTACCGGCGCATCGGGCTGACCATGAACAGCCTTGAAAAATCTTTCGAAGTCATCTTTGTTGATGACGATAGTGCCGATAACAGCTGGAACACCCTGGAGACCATCCAAAGAGCAAATCCGGGGCAGGTTATTGCCATCCGGCTGGCCCGGAATTTCGGACAGCACAACGCCACCATATGCGGCATCGCACAGGCATCCGGAACGTTCATCATCACCATAGACGACGACCTTCAGAATCCACCGGAAGAGATTGCCAAACTGGTAGAAACCATGCAAAATTCGAATGCCGACCTGGTCTACGGCATTTATGGCAAAAAGCATCATTCGATGGCCCGGAATCTAGGAAGCGGGGCGCTGAAGGGATGGTCGAGGCGGATTTTCAAAACAAAAGGCAATGGGTCCTCGTTCAGGCTTATGAAATCATCGCTTGGAAAAAACCTGCTGAATCATCAGATCAACTTCATTTACATCGATGAACTTTTTAACTGGTACACCAGCCACATCTCCTTTGTGCTGGTTGACCATCAGAAAAGGCCATTCCAGCAGTCGACCTACACCTCCGGCCGCCTGTTTTCGATGTTCTCCAACCTGGTGATTTACTACACCGCCATGCCGTTGAAGATGATGGTGTACGGAGGTTTTATCTCCGCGCTTGTGAGCTTCATGACCGGGATCCTCTTCATATACCGAAAATTCGTACATGGCGTTCCCATCCAGGGATTTACCGCCCTGATCGTGACCATCCTTTTTTCGACCAGCATCATTTTACTTTCCCTCGGCGTAATCGGAGAGTACCTGAGCCGCATCTATATGGTTCAGAACCGGAAGCCGCCATTTTCCATTAAAACCGTGCTGAACGATGAAGTTCTTTAAATACGGGATCATCCTTGAACGTTTAAAGGAGAAGGATATTGAACTTGTCAGGCAGTGGCGCAACTCCGACCCGGTAAGGCTGAACATGAATTACCAGGAAATCATCACTGCGGAACAACAGCAAACGTGGTTCGGCACAATCAACAACCTGCGGTCCAATTACCTGCTGATCCATTACAAGGGAGAAAAAATCGGGCTGCTGAATGACAAGAACATCGATTGGGAAGCACGTTCCTCGGAGTC
Organism: bacterium; assembly: GCA_037141055.1. Lineage (GTDB taxonomy): Bacteria > Bacteroidota > Bacteroidia > Bacteroidales > FEN-979 > CAIVAT01. The sequence goes on from JBAXDH010000002.1 coordinate 6,489, forward strand.
GGGAATCTTTCTGGGCCGGACAGAATTTTACAACACCTTCGTTCCCTACCTTGTCGCTGTCGCCGGTATTGAAACGACCTTTTACCTCCTGGGATGGAGGAAGCAGTATGCACATATCATGCGTTCGAATACCAACGCTGTTAAGTTCAATCTTCAGCTCGGTTATCAGCTTTCGGAAGGACAGGAAGATGTGGATCACCAGCAGTATGAAATGACCCGGGAGAGTTTTGAGCAGAAGTCAGGGAAAATCAGGAAGGCTGTTAAATCACTTGCCGGCACTGATATGCTTGCGAAAGTACTGTTTGAGCCGGAGGACTATACAACCGGTCTCGCGCAACGGTTTGAAGAATTACTGAAAGAATATCCCCATCCGCTTGAGCGGGAAGATACCACGGAAGGGATATGGTACCGGGAACCCGGCGTTGATTATTCCACGAAATAATTCCCCGGAAGAACATGCTTTTCAATTCAATCGGATACCTCTTCTTCCTCCCTGTAACAGTTTTGTTGTATTACCTGCTGCCTTTTCGGTACCGGTGGATCATTCTCCTGGCGGCCAGCTATTTTTTCTATCTCCTGTGGCGGGTTGAATTTGTAATGGTCTTAATGAGCGCCACGCTTGTTTCATGGCTTGCAGCCCTGCAAATGGGGAAACTTCCCACTAAAAAAGGACGTCGGAGGTACCTCGTTTTATCGGTCATCATCAACCTTGGAATGCTGGTTTTTTTCAAATATCTTGGCTTTTTCACAGGAATTTTCAACCAGGTTGCAGAATTTGCCGGAAGCGGGCAGGTTATCCCGTCATGGAGCATCCTGGTACCGATAGGGATCTCCTTTTATACGTTCCAGACCATTGCCTATACCATCGATGTATACCGCGGAGTCATCAAACCGGAAAAAAATATCGGGATCTACGCCCTGTTTGTCTCCTTTTTCCCGCTTATCCTGGCCGGCCCGATAGAGCGCGGACGAAAGCTGATCCCGCAATTTTCGATTAAACATGATTTTGATCCGCAGTTGTTTGCCAGCGGACTGCGACTGATCCTCTGGGGTTTTTTTAAAAAAATTGTGATCGCCGACCGGCTGGCCATATTCGTCCAGGCAATTTACTCTCAGCCGGGATATTTCCATGGCGTTGAAATAGCGATTGGAATCATCCTGAAGATGATGCAGGTCTATGCCGATTTTTCGGGTTACACCGATATCGCCATCGGATCGGCCAGGCTGCTGGGGTTCAAACTCAGCCCGAATTTCAACCGGCCTTTCAGTGCACAGTCCATTGCGGCTTTCTGGAGCCGCTGGCACATCACACTGACCACCTGGCTGCGCGACTATGTTTACTTTTCACTGCCGTCAAAGTACAACGGCAAAGCAGTGCAATGGCTGCTGAACCTCAACCTGATCATCACCTTTGTGCTGGTTGGTTTCTGGCATGGCCCTTACTGGAATTTCATCATTTTCGGGTTCCTGCACGGTTCGTACATGGTCCTGGCAAACAGTTTCAAGCCGGCCATGACGACCTTTAACCGCATCAGCGGGCTGAACAATGCTCCGCGATTGCTTAAATGGCTGAACATCACCGCCACTTTCCTGCTGGTTTCCTCCACGGGATTTTTCTTCGGACAGCACCCGCTCAGCGACTCCTTCCTGATGATGAGGAACCTCAGGGATTTCAGCCATACCGGATCTTCCCTGATGGAATTACTCAAAAATCTGGACTTTTTAATGGCTATTTTCCTGGTCTTCTTCATGCTTTGGTTTGAGTACCTGGTGGACATGAAGTCCTTTGCAACGAAATTCATGGGCAAATCTGTCACCATCAGGTACGCCGCATACCTTTTCATGGTGATTTTCCTGCTTGCTTTTGGCGTGTTTTCCAATCAGAAGTTTTTCTATTTCCAGTTTTAAGGTTAATTCAATGAATACATATGACCGGGAATAAACAGTTTTTTTTGAAATTATTTGTTTTCATCATGCTGGTCCTGCTGGTAAATGAAGGACTTAACCTGGCCTATGATCACTGGATGTACTATTTCAGGCTGGCGCGGAACCAGGATGAGCAATTTAAATCATGTCCCGACACGCTGAAATACCTGATGCTCGGCAACTCGCACAACAGGATCAATCCTGATATTCTTGGAAACGGGTTTTGTTATATCACGCCCAAGGAGGTATACAGGCAGACCTGGTACAAATTGAAGTACATCCTCGAAAAGACTCATACAAGGCCGGTATACATTTTGCTTTCGATCGATCCCGTCAATTTCAGCCCGAAAGCCGAGAATGACCACTCCTTCGACGGTTACTGGAGAAAATACATTGATTATATTGGCCTGGCGCGTGAATACCGCGATCCGGGCTACCTGCTGAATTGGGCCACAGGGAAATTCTTTTCGTATGTGGGCAATTATAAATACACCTGGATGTCGATTCTTTTCATTAAAGCCGACCTCACCAAAATCAGCCACGGTTACTTCCCGGCCAGAAATTACAAGAATTTCGCCAAAGAGCCCAACCGCGAACAGCTGGGATACTATGTATCGTCGGCATACCTTGCCAGCTACGGAGGAAAACCAATCCCCGGCGACACGGAGTATTACCTGCGGATCCTTTCACTCTGCCGCCAATATAAAATCCACCTCATCCTTTTACGGATGCCCCTGACCGATGAATATTTAAAATCTGCCCGGAAGCTGGTTGACCTGGATAAACTCGACCGCCAAATATTGAATCTCACCCGCAATAATTGCAGCGATTTCACTGTTTTTGATTACAGGAATGAATTCCATGGCAAACCCTGGTATTTTTTCAATGCCGATCATGTCAATCCGTCAGGGGCAACGATCATCAGCCGGAAAATCAAAACAGCACTAGAAAAACAGCAACTTAATCAAAAATAAACCTTAAAATCCAACCACCCCATGAAAACACAGTTGTCATCTTTTTACGGAAATTTCCGCCTTGTTCTGCTTGTCACGGTCGTCGCTGTTTTCTCCTCCACCCTTCTTGCCCAGCCACAGGGAAACGGAAAAGGATACGGTAAAGCAACCCCTGAAGAACGTGCCAGGCGCCAAACCGAAATGATGGTGGATAACCTGTCCCTCACCGCTGCCCAGGAACCGAAAGTGTCGGCCATCAACCTGAAGTATGCAAAAAAAATGGAAGATGTACGGAAAATAGCCGATACTGCCGTCCAGCATAAAACTGCACAAAACCTGAACAAGCAAAAAGACAGCGAATTCAAAGCTGTGCTCACAGCCGATCAGTTCAAAGCTTATGTAAAATATATTGAGGAGATGAAGGCCCGCCGTCGTGAAATGCAGCGCCAGTAAAATTTACAGGCTCTAAAAATCAACCATAATACCGATGGCAGGCAGCACGGTACCGGCGGTGTTTTCGATGGACCGCAGTATATACCGCTCCTGCCCTTTCTCATCCACATATTTCACCACCGAGCCGTCTTCCTGGGTATTTACAAGCAGATCGGGCTGTTGCGACTGGTAATTCAACACATTCTGCACATCCAGGTAGAACATCAGGGACCATTTTTTGAAATAGAACCCCTTGTCGATGCGGATGTCGAGCTGGTTGAAGGAACGCAGGCGAAGGGTGTTGAAGGCTGCATAGTCAAGGTAGCCTTTCCCCTGTGCATCCCACGCCGCCACCAGGCTCGATTTATTGATGTCCCACGGCGTGTATGGCTGGCCGCCGGCATACCGCCACTTGGCCCCGATTTCCCAGTTGTGCCTGAATTTCCTGCCGACCGTTACGTTGAACAGGTTACGATTATCCCAGGAGGATGGTATGAACTGACCGGAATAATTGGTAAACTCGCTGCGAACGAACGTGTAGGTCATGATCACATTGAACCTGAACAAGTCGGCGTTCCTGACCAGGATTTCAAAACCATAGGCACGCCCTTTTGATATGGAAAGCAACGGTTCATCTCCCACGGAACCGAAGTCTGAACCTTTGCTGGCAAGCGCCACCGAGTCTTTGATGGAGAACGGATAGTTGCGGTAATACTTGTAAAATCCTTCCAGGGATATCTTGGCATTTGTGTTGGGCTGAAATTCAAGGCCCAGCACCACATGGTCGGCGGAGATGTATTTAATGCCCAGCGAATCGTTAACGAGCACACCGCTGTTGCTCCTGAATCCCAGGGATGTATAGGCCGGCAGCTGGTAATAGCGCCCGACATTGAAATTCAGGAAGAATTTATTGGCAACCAGCGCATAGGATGCCGAAAACCGTGGGGAAAACTGCTTCAGAAGGTTGTTCATGTTGTCGGAATAGTTGTTCGCATCCATTCTGACACCAAGGTTGAGATTCAGCCGGTCGTTGAAAAAGGCACGGCTCACCTGGCCGAACACATTCCATTTCCACATCTCGATCCTTGAATTGTAATCGAGCGTGCGCAACTGGTTTGCAATATAAATTTTCTGATAGGTTTTGTTCGTATACTTTGCATATTCAAGACCCGCTCCGTAGGTGATCTTCCATTTTACCAGGTCGGTGAGGCCTTCGTAGCGCAATTTGTTTTCGATCTCCTGCGAATTATAGCTGAGCAACAGGCTGTCGGGAACCTCCACATTGTTGGTGTACTTGATCTGGTCGTTGTTGAGCATGTTGCGGCTCAGCACCCAGGTGTCGTAACCCTTTGCACGGAAATGGCGGTAGACAAGCCCGAACACATAGCTCCACTGGTTATTGACGGGGAGCGACTGCAGAATATATTTCTGGAACGCATCGGGGTTGGATATACCCGTGTTCAGCTTGTTGTTATCGAGCGCCCCGATGGAAATGACCGAAAGCTGGTCTCGTTTGCCAAGGTCGATCTTATATTTAAACTGGTAATCGTTGTAGGTCGGAAGAAACGGCAGTTTCAATGCGCTGAACAGGAGTTGCAGGTACGAACGGCGTACCGAAAAGATCATGGAGGAATTTTTCGTAACAGGTCCGTTGAGGGTTAATGCGAAGTCGCTTGACCCGATCGAAACCCGGCCCCCGAATTTCTCCTTGTTCCCGTCGATCTGGCGAAGGTCCATCACCGAGCTCAGTGCATTGCCCCTGGTGGTGGGAAAAGCGCTGGAATAAAGCTGCACTTCACGGATCAAATCGACGTTGATGATGCCGACTGGACCGCCCGAAGATCCCTGGGTTGAAAAATGGTTCAGGTAAGGAATTTCGACGCCATCGAGGTAGAAACGATTTTCACCGGGACCGCCTCCGCGAACGATGATGTCGTTGCGGAACGAGGGTGAAGACGCAACGCCTGGCAAACTCTGGATCACTTTTGATATGTCGCGGTTCGATCCGGGGCTGCGCTCTATTTCCTGGATGGTCAGCTTTTGTATCGATACCGGCACATCTTCATTCCGTTCCACGACCGATGGCCTGATCTCCACCGTTTCAAGGGTTGTAACCTGCTCATCCAGCCCGATGTCAAGATCGGCCGTTTTGGAATTGGTGACCAGGAAGTCGTTGGAAGTGAAATTTTTAAATCCCACGGAGGTAGCAATCAGCCTCGCGTAACCCGGGGCGACCTTCGTGATGGAATAGTTGCCGTCGGCATCACTCGTAGCCCCCTGCGTAGGTTTGCCATCGATGATAATGTTCACAAATGGCACGGGCTCATTATTTTTATGATTAAAAACCCTCCCTTTGATAGTCCCCGACTGAGAAAATAAAAAAGTGCTGAAAAACAGGAGCAGGAGCGTCAGATTGATCTTATGCATGAATCGTTTATTATTTATACTTGATCTAAATTATGACAATTGCCATACCAGACGACAGCAGACTGACATTATTACAGTCACCATGATGTTTTGTAAAATTTATTCCGCCCGGAATGACAGACGTGGATTGCCAGCCGGGTGTCTGGTTTCAACTATTGCTGGCTTTGCCTGGCGATTTGTTCTCCCAGCCGGTAGTAGTATTCTGCCTTTTCCTGGTCACGCTTTAACAGGTACAGGGAGTTGAGCTGAACACAGAGTTCGAAACTCGGATTGATGGCAGCTGCTTTTTCCCAGTAGGCAACGGCGGTGGCTGTGTCCTTCCTGGTCATGTAATAATTGCCAATGTTCACGTACGGCATTTCCAGGTTGGGATAGGTCTTCATCACATCCTCATTCATTTTAACCGCGCGTTCGAACTCACCCATGTCGTTGTACACATTGGCAAGGGCGAACACCGCCTTGATCTGGTTTGGATTGACCCTGAGGATATGTTCGTAGCAGGCTATGGCTTCCGGGTATTTCTGCTGGTTGCGAAATGCCATGCCAAGGTTTACCCATGCGGGCTGGAGCGTTGAATCGATTGCGATCGCCTTGTTCAGAAAGTAAACGGCCGAATCGTAGTTCTTGCCCAAAAACAGGTAAACGGTCCCCAGGTCGTTGGTGGTTTGATAATTATCGGGATAGACCATCAGCGCATGCCGGAAATGCGACACGATGACCTGGTACTTGAATTCATTGGCGGTGCCCGATCTCAGGAAATTCGGATCCTGGTAAACAGTACCCATCAGATATCCTGCATAATCAATATTGGCCTTTGAGGAATTGTTGAGCGACTTGATATCATTCCGGTACAACGTGAAAAGATTACGCCAGTCGCGGTTCCGCGAAACCGACAACACGGTATAGGGTATTAAAAGCAAAATGACAACGGCAAGGATTTTCAACCGTGCATCCATCTCAATGGTGAGGCTTTTGGGATCGGTTTTAAAAATTCTAAAGACGAAAAACACCAGGGCCAGGCAGAAGCCGAGTGATGCATTGAATACAAACCGTTCCCCCACGATCCCCGGCACCGGGACCAGGATATTTGAATAAGGTGCAAGGGCGATCAGGAACCAGAGTATGGCAAAGGAGAGAAAACTTTTCTCTTTGAACTTCATGACAGCGTAACCAAACATTCCTGCATAAATCAGCAGGGATAGCAGCGACCATATGTTTGAAAGGGCGGTCACCGGGATCATGTCATATCCGTAATAATAGAGCAGCGGATAGGGATATAACAGAATTCTGAGGTAGAACAGCAGGGAGGCAAAACCCATCCCAAGCCTGATCCAGATATTCTTTTCGAAATAGAGCGGGTTTTCGATATAGGAGTTGGTCCGCTGAAAGTGAGGAAGGTAAAAATGCGGACCCAGGTAAGCAATAATAATCACCGCCACCATGGCCAAAGCCACCAGGACCACCTTTTTCAGGGGAAGCCGGGTGAAGAAATGCAGTACAAGCGGGATGAGGACAAGAAACGGGAATATGGAGGACTTGCACAGGTAGCCGACAAAGAATATCAGCATGGCGATAAAAACAAACCGGAGCTTACGCTTCCCGGCATATTCGAGAAAAAACCATAAACTTGACAATCCACATAGGAATGCAAGCATCTCATCCCTGTTCTTCAGACTGGCCACCACCTCGGTATGTATCGGGTGAGCCATGAACAGCAAGGTGATGAGAAAGGAGAATAAAATATTATAATTGAACAGCAACCTCCGGAGGATAAAAAAAAGAAGGACAGACAGAGCCCAGTACAGGAGTATATTGAGTGCATGGCTTCGGCCCGGTTTGTTGCCCCACAACTGGTATTCAACGGCATAAGTGGCTTTGACGATGGGCCTGTAATCGGAGGATGCCGCCCCGACGTTGCCCTGTTTGGAAAAGTACCGGGTGGCGAAAATCTCCGGAATGGCTTTGAATCCCTTCTGAACAACCTCGTTGTTGGTAACAAGGATGTCGTCAACGCCATATTTGTTAAGGATCGTGTTTCCGTACAGAATGAATGCAAAAAGGAAGAATGCCAGGATAAAATAGCGGTTTGCTTTGTTAGAAAGCTTCGGAATCGGGAGTTTGTTATCTGCGATGCCCGGGTTACCGCCGGGATTCTTTTTGTCTGAAGAAGGGTGTTTTTTCGGAAACGGGTCTTTTTTCATCCGGAACGTAAAATTTAGGCAAAGGTAGAAATTTCTGCCGCAAGCCTGACGAAATCACCTACGGAAAGTCGTTCAGCGCGCAGATCAAGCTGGGCAGTGAGCCAGTCAGAGGGCATAAATGACCCTGACGGGCTGGCTGCGGCGGGCAGCATCGACCGAATTGCATTGCGCAAGGTTTTACGACGCTGGTTGAATGCTGTTTTCACCAGCCTTACGAACAGGACTTCATCACAATCCAGTTTCTCAGTATTATTCCGGCGGAGCCTTATCACCGCGGATTTTACTTTCGGCGGAGGGAAAAACACTGTTTCACTCACAGTAAAAAGGTATTCGATATCGTAATATGCCTGGAGTAAAACACTGATAATGCCGTACGATTTATTCCCCGGGGGCGATGCGATGCGCTCCGCGACCTCTTTCTGAAACATGCCGATCACCTCGGGAATGCGGTTGCGGTTTTCAAGGGCCGTGAATAATATCTGGGAGGATATGTTGTACGGGAAATTACCGATGACCGTGAATTTTGGTAAAATCTGCGTCCCTACAACCGGTGGAAAATTACCAAGGTCATAATCCAGGAAATCGCCCAGGATCAACCGGTTTGAAATCCCGGGGAATGTGGCGTTCAGGTATTCGACCGCTTCTCGGTCCACCTCCAGGAACCAGGGATCGAAAGCCGGATTATCCAGGATGTATTTTGTCAGCACGCCCATCCCCGGACCGACTTCCAGAACCACGGGATATTCGGGGTTAAGATAGCTTACGATCTTTTGTGCGATGTTTTCATCGCGAAGGAAATGTTGTCCCAGTCGTTTTTTCGGTCGGATCATGATTGTTCGTTTTTCTGTAGTCGCAACACGGCATACCGCGGTTGTAGCTAGTGTACAGCATCTCCACGCAAAAGGCGGAATCTTTTCCTGGCATCGGGCACATAAATGCTTCCGGGATATTTATCAAGCAGTTCCTGGTAGAGCGTCATCGCCTTCTCCTTGTTATTAAGCTGCTTTTCGTTGAGTCCGGCGGCCTGCATCAGCGCATCATCGGCGAGGATGTCGTCGGGATATTCAGCAACAATCTGCATACAGATGCTGTCGGAATCGGCATAACGCCCCAGTTTTCGCATAATCCGGGCCTTTTTGTACAGAACATGCTGCAAAATGGGATGATCCCCAAACATTGCCGGGATGGAGTCGAGGGCCCGCAAAGCCTGTGTTTCTTCGTTGCGGTAGTCGAGCAGATCGGCCCGGGCATACATTCCGAGGGCTACGGTGTTGCTGTCGGGATCATAATTTTCACTGATCAGGAGCGACAACGCGATGGCATCGTTGGAAATAAACTTTGAAGTTGCCGCCTTCAGGATGTCTGCCTGGGCCTGTGCCCATTTGAATTCCCCGATATAAAAAGAGAGCCTGGCATTCTTAAACTTTGCCTCCTGCCCTATCGGATCGAATTTAAAATCCATGTAAGCCTGCTGATACAGGAGCGTCGCCTCCCACACATCATCGGTAAAGAGCAGGATATCGGCCAGCTCAATTTTGCATTTTGCCTTTTCCGTTGGCGGAATTCCCGGGATATCGATCGCCTGGTCAAGCAGGTCGATGGCCTCCTGGTTTTTCCCAAGGTAAAACGCTTTGATATGTGCCAGGTTTTTAATGAGGGAAATGTTTTCGGGATCATTTTTATTCTGATCCAGTTCCTCCGAGATCTCCTTTTCAAGGATTTCGAGCTGCTTCTTCGGGGGTGACGGCTCCGCGATGGTTTTCAGGTACCGCGTATTGGCCAGCTCACGCCTGCCCAGGTTGTAGTATGGACACCCGGATCCTTTCAGCACAATGTACTGATAACACTCAATGGCCACATCGTATTTTTCATTTGAAACAGCCAGGTTTGCGAGGGATACCAGCTTATCTCCGTTTTCCCTGAACCTGCGGTCGAGCGCCTTTGCCTGGATGAAGGCCAGGTCAAAATCGCTTTGCTGGATGGAGTACCACCAAAGCAGTTGTGCGTAATTCGTGTTGTCGGGATTTTTCTGGGCCCTGGATAACAGGATTTTACGCAGGATCTCATTTTTCTCGTTGTTCACGTCGAACGACAGGGTCATCTGGATCCTGTCCTCTACGGTATTCAGATAGGAATTATTTAAATCCAGCAGGTTCAGGTACTCCTCCATGGCATTTTTAAAATCGCCCATCCGCTCATACACGCTGGCAATTTCAAAGCCGAAAGGATAGGAGTTGTTCAGCAGCTGGCGTCCTTTTACATATGTTCGAATGGCATATTCGTTCTCTCCCCGCGTGATAAATGCACTGGCCAGATCGAAAACCTGCTGCTGGTTCGGCCCCAGCTTTTTCAGGGCTTCCTCGTATTGTTTCTTTGCTTTTTCAGGGTTGCCGCTGCGATACGTCACGTAGCCCTGGTCAACGAGGTATCTCAGTGCCTCGGGCTCTGCTTTCTGGCATTTTCTGGCCAACCGCTCCGCCTTGCCGTACTCTTTCATTTCAACCCAGCAGTAAAACAGGAACTGGTAATAATAGAGCGATGGCTGTTTATCATACAGCTGTTCAAATAATTCCGCAGCCTTGTCAAATTCCTGGTCCTGGTAAAACTGCATGGCAAGTCTTTCCTCGTTCCCGGCCCTGGGGGCCTCCTGCTGAAACGGCAAGAGCTGCACCCCTGCAGGTTTTACATCCTGCGCAAAAATAAATGCAGGCAAAAAAAAGAACAGCATGACACCCGAAATCAGAATCCTGTCCACCAACTTATTTTTCATTTTTCACTGTTCATCTTTCACTGCTCGTTGCTGTCTCCCTCAATACCTCCACCGCAAACCACGCCATAAGCCCCATGCCGGTCTGCAGGCATTGCTCATCCACATCGAAGGTGGCGGTGTGAAGATTGGAACCTATCCCTTTTTCCTTGTTGGCAATACCAAGCCTGAACATGCACGACGGCACCTCGCGGGCAAAATAGGCAAAGTCTTCGGCCGTCATTCGTTTTTCCAGTTCTTTAACGTGACCGGCTCCCAGGTATTCCGATGCCAGCCGGAAGAGTGTGGCGGACAGATCCGGGTCATTGTACAGGAACGGGTATCCATGGGCAATTCTCACATCACAGGCAGCTCCCATTGCCGAAGCGATGCCGCCGGCAATTGTCCCGATGCGCCTGTGAACCTCCTTTCGCCATGACTCATCGTAGGTGCGCACGGTTCCTTCGATTTTCACTTCATCCGGGATGATGTTGGTGCGACCGTCGCCGGTAATCTTTCCGAACGACAGCACCGTCGGCATCACCGGGTCGGCATTGCGGCTCACGATCTGCTGCAGCGCAACAATGATATGTGAAGCAACCAGGATGGGGTCGATCACCTGGCTGGGCGTTGCGGCATGGCCGCCCTTTCCCTTCACGGTCAGAAATATTTCGTCGGTTGAAGCCATGTAGGCCCCGGGCCGCAAACCTGCCTCCCCGGCATCCAGGGTGTTGATGACATGCTGGGCAATGACGAACTGCGGTTTCGGATTTTCAAGGACCCCCTCCCCGATCATGCGGATGGCTCCACCCGGGTAAGTTTCTTCGGAGGGCTGGAAAATAAGCTTTACCGTACCTTCAAACTGATCTTTAACGGCATTCAGAATCTTTGCCGCTCCAAGCAGGCAGGCCATGTGCACGTCATGACCGCAGGCATGCATTTTCCCCGGTGCGGCGGATTTATATTCGACATCATTTTCCTCCCGGATGGGCAGAGCATCCATATCCGCCCGGAGCGCAATGCAGCAGGAAGCAGGGTTTCTGCCTTCAATGAGTCCGACAATGCCCGTTTCCGCCACCCCGCTTTTATAAGGGATCCCGTATTCGTCGAGTTTGCTGCAGATAAACTCGGCGGTACGAAATTCTTCACAGGATAATTCAGGATTCTGATGAAAGTGCCGGCGGATTGCCACAACCTCCTCAAAGCAGGAACGCGACAATGATTCGATCTCTTGTTTTAAATGTGCCATTGTATCGGACTGTAAATAAAATACAAAAGTAGGGAATGTTTAATTGAGCATCAACTTCAGGGTTGAAACCGAGCTCCCGGCCTGTACCCTTACAAAATAAAGGCCTCCCCGGAAACCTGCCAGGTTTAACGTGATCAGCTCATGAATTCCATCCGGTGAAGGGGTTTGTTCCATTAATGTTCTGCCGGTAAGATCGAAAATTGTAATCTTACAATGCCCGCTGAAGTTCCTGTTTATTTCGATGGTCACATGATCCGTTGCAGGATTCGGATAAATCCTGAATAATGCTGAGGAATTTGCCAGTTCCCCGGACCCCGAGCAGTAGTCAACATGCATATACTTTTGTTTCAGGATCGTCCGTGTATGGATCCCGTTCGAAACGGTCAGGTTCACATCATATTTCCCGGGGATGTCATACCTCACCAATGGATTAACCTCCGTACTTGTGGCCGGGATTCCTCCTGGAAATTCCCAGTTCCTCGTCGTGATATTATCGAAGGAATCGTCACTGAACATGACAGTCTGCCCCTGGCATGAGGAGGTGCCTGCAGCATGGAACAATGGCCATGGCCCTGTAATGTTAAGATCAAAAAACTCGAGATAACGCTGCATCAGCACGGTATGGGTAGAAGGAGCCGATCCGCCACCCATCTGGCTGAAATCAAGCATCGTCCCGATGGTCTTATAATCACTGCCGTGATATGCGAACTCCAGGTTCCTTGCAGGAGTATCCGTATTGACCAGTGTCGGATACGCCGGGGCCTGGGGTTCAAGGCTGAATACAGAATAATTGATGGGAGCCAGGTAGGAATAGTTCATGAACTCTGTAAACGTTTGTGGCACTCCCTTCACTGTGGGATAAAAATAGACCGGCACCTTTTTACTTGTGTATTTAAACATCGGCAGCAACGCTGTCTTGTTAAAATAATACCATGTATAATAGCTCTCCAGGTAGAGATTTCCCCCATGCTGCAGGTAGGTAACCAGGGCGGCAGTTTCCTGATCGGTAAGTACATGTGAACCGGAAGATGCAGTGCCGAGGATCAGGAAGATGCTGCTGTAACGATCTAAACTGAACAGCAGGTCACTGATGGTATCATGACCGATATTCAGGCTTTCGAGGGCATTCATCATGGCCATCATGGAAGCGCGGGAGGCTGCCAGGTTGACAAGTGCGACCGGCCTGGTTCCGATCAGAAGGGTGGCGCTGAGTGTTTGAATAACTCCCGAGGAATCTCTCAGTGTGACCTGGACCGGCACCTCCATCCCGGGCTGTGCATGGCGTGAAGCTTTGATCTGAAAAAAGTAATCTTCAACTGTAAACACGTTCAGCTCACCGATCTGGATTTGAGGGGCCGATAAAACTGTGACCACGGTATCCGATGAGATGACTTTCAACTGAAGGTTCCGGGCCATCAGTGAACCTGTATTCCTGACGCTCACCCTCAGTTCGGCTACCTCCCCGGGATCGAGGCGTTCGTTGTACCCATCTGCTACGACAGGGGTTTCAACCTCCAGTTCAGGCTCCGCAACAGGGAACACAAGCTCCTTTGACCAGGTCCGGGTGGCAGTTTGGGAGCGCAGGGTCATCATCACCGGGTAGTTGTTTGGCAGGGTCTGGCCCAGCCGGAAAGAAAATGCTGTCGGTATGGTCAGCGTTTGGCCGGGACTGATCATCGGAACCGTAAATGAACTATCAGACAGCAGGATGTAGCTCTCTGCAGTTCGGAGCTTTAAAATAAGGTTTTGTAACGGCTGGCTGCCATTATTTGTTAATACCAGTTTCAGGGAGGCCTGCATTGCCTTTTTCAACCGCTTGTCATTGCCGCATATCAGTTCATCAGCGACCGATAAACCATCTGATAAAAACAGCATTTTTGAACCGGAAATCTTCCTTGAATCCGCCACACGGATGTTGAGGCCATAGATTATGGACGAATCTGCCTGGCTTACAGTTAAGAAACCTGACCTTGAGAGGTTTAGTCCCGGGGGTAAAACCGGAGGATAAAAGATGAAACTCTTTCCCGAAAGGTCGTTCGCATTCCATTGGGTCTGAATGTCATAATTGAGCCCGTCACCTTTCGAAACCCCCTTGTAAAACGTATGAACGAAGCCCTGGTTGTTCATCGTGCCGTAGCAGAATTCAAACCGCCCGTCGGGATACAGGATCACTGAAAAATCATCAGTCGACCCTGTTATATACCTTGAAACGGAGGTTTTCCACCGGATGACGGCCTGGCTGGCATCCGCCTGGTACCATATTCCGTCGTTTTTGTTGGCCTGGTAAACATACTGTTGCGAGAAGGAGGGCACGATCAGCGGGAACATCCGCAGCATGGCCGTTTCATCGGTGGTGTATGGGGCAGGCAGGCTTTGCGGTTCAAAGGCGATGAACCCGTCATAATTTACATAAATCGAATCGTATTTCTTTCCGAAGAAAGGAAAACTGAACGGCAGGGCCACCGATGCAAAATACCTGGTTTCATAATGCACCTGGATGGATGTTCCCCCGATGAGCGGTTCGGGGGTGGAAGAGGGCTTGTTGATATACTCCTCCGCAACCGACCAGTCATACGGAGGCGTCCCTCCCGAAGCCTGCAACTGTACCTGCAGGGGCTGTGTTCCGGTGAACGGGGGCAGGCTGTTCGTTGCAACCCGCACATCCGGTTTTTCAAAGGCAGCTACCGCCGAAACCAGCGTCATATTGTTTTCCCTGATAACCACATCCGTGTCCCTCACGGGGATTTCCTGTGCCGACCCGTCATAACGGATGAATGACGCACGTTTGATCATCCCCTGGCCGATCTGGTCAGGATCCCGTTCCTCCACCATCATGAAAAAACGGGCAGGTTGTCCTGACGGGACATAATTGAGCAAGTCAGACACATCCAGTCCAAACTCAATTGATTCAGCCCCGGGTAAGGTATCATTTCCAGTCATGACATGTTCCCCGCCCTGGAAGTTGAAGATGGGAAAATCAATCACATGTTCGGGGAACTGAGCCAGCGTATCACTGCTGACACCCGCCAGTATCCTGATCTTGTTGCGGGCATTATAATTTACCGTTGCCCTGACGGTGAGAAGCGGCCGACAGGCGGTATCGGCATCCAGAACGTAAACACGGTTGTTCCAGATACCGCCTTCTCCATAATTCAACGCGAAGGACCGGTACAATGCATAGACAAAACCGGTATCGGCCCACCATGTCCCGTATGAATTGGCAATCTTGAACCCGCCGATTTCCCAATCGCGGGCGTCGACGATTCCATCGCCGGTGATGTCGAGGTTGTTGGTGAACTTACCGTCATGGTTCACGTCATACCTGATGGAATCGTTGTACCCGACCACCGTCATTCCGTGATCCGGGTCAGACTGCCAGGCAAGCAATACCGTTTTCCCTGCCCCGGGCGTGCCAACAGGCAGAATCGGCATGTTGTAAAGTGTGCTGCTGCTGGTTGTGAAGCAGGCAATGCCACCTGCAGGGGAACCATCCAGGTGGTTGTAGAGGTAATTTTTAAGCGTGCCGATTCCCTCAATGCTGTTGACTTCTATTGCGGAAACCTGCTTCACGTGATTGAACATTCCACGGTAATACTTATCGTACCCGCTGATCCAACCCAGAACCGAATTGGATGTGTCCAGCCCGTAATCATCCGACGTCATATGCCCCTGCTGCCTGATGGCCTCAAAACTCTGCAGGAAATTCACCCCGACGTACCGGTCGCCCTGGTTCATAAAATTCCAGGTATAATGGGCCGGATAACTATTGTTCCAGAACCAGCCGGGTTGGTTCCGCAACCTGTTTATTTCATATGTAAACACATAGACCACACCTGCATACTGCTGGCACGTGTAAAACATATACTGGTCCCTGACCCCCGGCCAGTATTCATTTTTTGAATTATCAACGATGGCCGGGATCTGGCTTTTGCGGGTTACCTGCGAAAAACCGAGCAGGGGCACTCTCATCGCCATTACGGAATCACGGGCCCTCGCATCGCGGGAGTAAACAGGAACCATGGATCGCATGGCCGTTCCCTGGCCGTAGTTTGCACCATGCAGCATGATCGTCAAAATCATGGGGAGGAGGAAAAATCTGTACGGTCTCATCTGTTTAATAATCATGGAATAACTTCCGGCATGTGATTTTCCGGAAAAATTATAAATATTCGGACAGAAGCAAAGTTACGAAGATTCAAATGATCCTTAATCCGGAATTAATATTTACTTTTACGCCTTCAAATGCAATGCTGCGTTAACTTTATCTTCATGAAAATCAAGGGCTTTTTTTTATTCTTAATACTTCTGGCCACGATCAGCAGTTGCAAACATGTGGTTCAGTACGATTGCACGGGGGCCACACCTACCTATACGGCAAATGTCAAGCCCATTCTCGATGCAACCTGTGCGCTTTCCAATTGTCATTCGGGACATGGTGAAGTATTCGACCTTTCCACCTATGCAAGTGCCTCATCGGCAAGTAAGAAAAAAAGTTTCATGGGATCGATCCAGCACATGCCATTCTACGAGAAAATGCCCAGGAATGCGGACCGGCTGACAGATTCACAGATTCACGTCCTATCTTGCTGGTGCCAGAACGGTTCGCCGGAATAGTCAGAGTGACAAGTGACAAATGACAAATGATAAATAAGCCGGATTTTCATTTGTAATTTGTCACTTGTAATTCTTACAATGGGATATTCCCATGTTTCTTCGGTGGGTTGGTTTTACTCTTGTTCTGTGTAAGTTCCAGCGCTTGGATGAGTTTGGTTCTGGTTTGGCGCGGAAGGATAATCTCATCCACATAACCCAGTTCGGCAGCTTTATAAGGGTTGGCAAACGTTTCGCGGTAATGATCGACAGCCTCGGCGCGATCGGCCTCATTCAGTTTCCCCTTGTGAATGATATTTACGGCGCCCTCTGGACCCATTACCGCAATTTCCGCGGTCGGATATGCATAATTTACATCCGCACCAATGTGTTTGCTCGACATCACATCATAGGCTCCGCCGTATGCCTTGCGGGTGATCAGGGTGATCTTTGGCACGGTAGCTTCAGAAAATGCATACAGTAATTTGGCTCCATGCTTGATGATCCCGCCAAATTCCTGGTTTGTACCCGGAAGGAAGCCTGGAACGTCGACCAGCGTAATGAGCGGAATGTTGAAGCAATCGCAGAACCTGACAAAGCGTGCGCCCTTGATGGACGAGTTGATATCCAGCACCCCGGCCAGGAAAGCAGGCTGGTTTGCGACGATTCCAACCGGTTTTCCGCCCAGGCGGGCAAACCCGGTAAGGATATTCTGCGCATAATGGGGCATCACCTCGAAAAAGTTATGATTGTCAACAACCGTGCTGATGAGTTCTTTCATGTCGTACGGTTTGTTGGGATCGGCCGGAACCAGCGTCTGGAGTTTCTCGTCCTGCCGCATTACATCGTCGGTACATGGCTGTGCAGGCGGATCTTCCATATTATTGGCAGGCAGGAAACTCATCAGTTCGCGGATCATCAGGATAACCTGTTCGTCGTTTTCAGCCGCGAAATGCGCCACACCGCTTTTCGAATTGTGCGACATGGCCCCGCCAAGTTCTTCCATGGTCACCTCTTCGTGGGTAACCGTTTTAATTACTTCGGGTCCTGTTACGAACATATAGCTCGATTCCTTGACCATGAAAATGAAATCGGTGATGGCCGGGGAATAGACGGCACCTCCTGCACAGGGGCCCATGATGGCTGAGATCTGCGGGATCACGCCCGAAGCCATCACATTCCTGTAAAAAATATCGGCATAACCGGCGAGGCTTTCAACGCCTTCCTGGATACGGGCTCCGCCCGAGTCGTTCAGCCCGATGAGCGGCGCACCCATTCGCATGGCCATGTCCATGATTTTAACCACCTTGTCGGCATTGGCCCGGCTCATGGTACCCCCGAAAACAGTAAAATCCTGGGCAAAGACAAATGTGAGGCGCCCGTCGATTTTGCCGTAACCCGTCACCATGCCATCGCCCGGCACCTTGTTATGTCCCATCCCGAAATCATGGCAACGGTGCATGACCAGTTTGTCCATTTCAACGAATGAGTTCACATCAAGCAGCGTGAGAATACGCTCGCGGGCAGTCATCCTCCCGTTTTTATGGATCTTGGCAATTTTATCAACACCGCCACCCAACTCAGCCTTGCGATTTTTATCGTCAAAAAACTGAAAACGTTCTTCTATGGTTTGCATAATTTAGAGTTTGGTAAAAGGTTTAAAAGCGGACAGGCGGACCATTTCGCTATTCCGCTGGTTCGCTGGTGATATTTTCCAATTTTATCATCACCTGGTGCGAATCAACGGTGTCGCCTTCTTTGACAAGAATTGCCTGTACAATTTTATCGCCGGTTGCTTTGAATTCACTTTGCATCTTCATGGCTTCCACCACGATGAGTGTATCGCCTGTTGCAACGACATCACCGACTTTGACAGGAATCTTGACGATCTTGCCGGGCATGGGGGACGCAACCTGGTTGGATCCTTCGACTTCCTGGCCTTTGTTGCGGTTGCTTATATACTTTGATTCTGCATCGATGACCTCAGCGTTGAAAGTTTTCGCAAAAGTGTTCACGATGAACTTTTTGCTCGACTCCCCCCTGATCAGCTCAACATTGTACGAATGCCCGTTGTATAAAATGGAATAGACCCCGTTTTCAACTTCCACAATGTCGAGGTCATATTTATGGTCATCAACTTTGATCAGGGCTTTGTTCCCAACCCGGTTGAGCAGTTCAATCTTTGCCGTGCGGTGTCCGATACTTATTTCGTATGCCATGGTACAGGGTTATAAACGTAAAACATTTCGTTTGCGGCCAAAATCCTTCCAGTTTGAGCCAAGCTCTTCACTGAATTTCTGGGGCTGAACTTCGGCCAGTTTGTCGAGGTAATCAATGAATGCAGTGATGATGGCCATATCCTCGCATTCGGTGCCGCATTTTTTAGTCGTGAACAACCGGTCATGATTGTCCTCGATGAAATGTGTGTTGTACTTTCCCTCGATGAATTCAGGTGCATCCATGATTCGTTCCAGGAACTTGATGGAGGTTTTCACACCGGTGATCTTGTATTCATATAAAGCACGACGCATCCGCGCTATTGATTCCTTGCGGGTTTCACCCCAGGTGATCAGTTTGCAGATCATCGGATCGTAATGCATCGGGATCTCATAGCCTTCGTAAACATAACCGTCATAGCGAACACCCAGGCCGAGCGGAACTGTAATGTGCTTGATTACGCCGGGGTTCGGCATGAAATTGTTGTCGGGGTCTTCGGCATAAATCCTGCACTGGATGGCATGCCCGTACTGGTGAAGGTCCTCCTGCCTGAATGAAAGCGGCAGGCCGTTTGCAATGTTGATCTGCTCCTTAACGAGGTCAACTCCCACAACGCGTTCTGTTACAGGATGTTCAACCTGCAAACGGGTATTCATTTCGAGGAAATAATAATCCAGCTGATCGCTGACGATGAATTCGATGGTGCCGGCGCCTTCATAATTTACCGCTTTGGCTGCAGCAACCGCCTTTTCGCCCATCTCCTGCCTCAGCGCGGGATTCATCAGCGGCGACGGAGTCTCTTCGATAACCTTCTGATGACGGCGCTGGATGGAACATTCGCGTTCAAAGAGATGAACGACATTGCCATGCTGGTCGGCCAGTATCTGAAATTCAATATGATGGGGTGATTCAATATACTTTTCGATGTAAACGGCATCGTCGCCGAACGCATTCATGGCTTCCGATTTTGCCATACGGAGCGACGGGATCAGCTCCTCCATCTTTTTAACCAGGCGCATCCCCTTGCCGCCGCCACCTGCGGAGGCTTTGATCATGATGGGCAGGCCGATCTCGTTGACCACTTCAACCGCCTTTACTTCATCGGAAAGCTTTTCCTTGGTTCCCGGCACCACCGGGACCCCGGAGGCAATCATGGTTTGACGGGCAGTGATTTTATCACCCATGGTCCGGATAGCATAGGCATCGGGTCCGATAAATTTGATCCCTTCTGCTTTGCAACGTTCTGAAAATCCGGCATTTTCCGAAAGGAAACCGTATCCCGGGTGGATGGCATCGGCCCCCGACTGTTTAGCTGCACCGATGATGGCATCAACATTCAGATAGCTTTCCCGTGAAGGAGCCGGTCCGATGCAATAAGCTTCATCCGCATAGCGTACATGCATGGCCTGACGGTCGGCATCCGAAAACACCGCAACAGTCACAATACCAAGCTCCCTGCATGATCGCATCACTCTTACCGCAATCTCCCCGCGGTTGGCCACCAATACTTTTTTAATCATGGGGTTGACAATTAAAACTATTTATTCTGATTCTAAAAATCGGGCAAAACTATTAAAAAATAACCTTGCAGCCGTAATCACACATGCATATTTAAGGATATTTAACATTTACCGGTTCAAAAAACAGGCAGATTTTATTGATATTTCTGTTGATTTTTAACGATATTTGGCGAATATATGCAACACCGTTCCATGCTCTCAAAACCTGTCCTGATTTCCCTGCTGATCCTGTTGCAATTGATGTTTTCCTGCCAGGGCGACAACGCGAAGTCCGACGCACACAAAGGACTTCCGGTAGCCGAAAAAAAGGGTACAAAACCGGGGTATGACACCATTATCCATGCGTTGCACCTGCTTCAGAAAGACCCGCTGCTCGAGAACGCATCACTCGGATATATGGTAATCGATGTTACCAGCAAGGACCCTGTGGTCGTTGCCGACTACCATGCAAAACAACTCATGATCCCCGCTTCAACCCTGAAAATTTTCGTAACCGGCGCCGCGCTTGAGTACTTCGGGAAACCAATCATTCCTGAAGTTACGATTACAAACCAGATGAGCGTGAACTGGAGGTCGTCAAAACTGCTGAGGAAAATCGGCGGGAAAGTATACAACACACCCACAACCGCAGCCGGTGCAAAAGCCATCCTGGATTTCTGGACCACCAAGGGGGTTGATACCGAAGGCATGAATTTTTACGACGGGAATGGCTTGTCGCGCAACAATGCGATTTCGCCAAAGCAGCTTGTGGACGCCTTGTATGCCATGAGAACTTCACCCTATTTTCAGGTGTTTTACGAATCTCTTCCGCTTGCCGGCCTAACCGGAACGCTGCATAAAGCCATGAAAGGCAGTGCCGCCGTCGGGAGGGTTCATGCAAAGACAGGAACAATCGGGAAAGTCAAAAGTTTTGCCGGCTATGTTGTCACGGTGACAGGCAGGAAACTCATTTTTTCGCTGATCGTCAACGATTATGATTGCCGCGTTAAATTAATGAAAAAGAAGATGGAAGCGGTGATGATCAGTATGGCGGAGATTTAGCTTTTTTTTATCGGAAGCAACATGCTTACACGCTGCCGGTAGTTATCGTAATCTTTCCTGCGTTTGAGCATTCTTTTTTCGATCATCGGGATGCTGGCAAATATGAACATCAGTGTAATGGCCAGGGGCCCGGCGATAACCCACCAGAAGGAAGGGTTGGCGGCAACGGCGAAAAGGTACAGCCCCCACCAGAACAGGATTTCCCCCAGGTAATTCGGATGGCGCGACAATGACCACAAACCCTTGTCCATTGTTTTCCCCGTCTCCCTGTTATGGGCGAGAAAATGCCTCATTTGCCTGTCGGCGGCCCCCTCCAGCAAAACAGCGCCGGCGGTAACAACGATCGCAAAAAGGTCGATGATGTTGAGTTCCCTGTACCCCTGCACAACTGCCACCCAAATTGACAGCGTTCCGCCGAAAACCATCAGTGCGGGAAACAGGTGAATCCCGCCGAGGCTGACAATCCAGTATGCTTTGCCGGTATTGGCGCGGAAATCGGCATAGCGCCAGTCTTCATGCTTCATCCCGGGCCAGCTGCGTAAAAAATTCCAGGTAAGCCGCACACTGTAGACCAGCGTGAGCAGGAACAGGATCAATATGCGCGTGGAGCCTGTAAAAAGATTATGGACCGCGAATCCCGGATCCTGCATCACCGGGGATGCCTGAACGGTGGCTGCATAGTAAAACAACACCATCAGCGGCGGCGCAACACTCCAGTAAGGATCGAAAACGCTCGAGTTATTGAAAGCAAAACTGCCCGCATAGATCAGGATCACACTCATTAACACCGCCACGGCCGATTCGAACAATATTCCTCCGCCTGAAGAGGCCCGCAACCAATAACCTGTGCCCATAGCCACAAGGTACACACAAAATAATATTATCCTTCCTTTGGTCCTGTCATTCATCATCTTTACGGGTATTAGTCAATTATCATATCGGATGGGGTTAAACAAATGATTGCAGTTCATACAATTTCCTGTACACCCCGTTTTTCTCAAGCAAATTATTGTGTGTTCCGCGCTCGACCAGCTCTCCCCGCTGCATAACGATGATTTCGTCGGCAAACTGGATGGTCGACAGGCGATGGGCAATAACGATCGAAGTACGGTTGCGCATCAGGTTTTCAAGCGCCTGCTGTACCAGCCTTTCCGATTCGGTATCCAGGGCCGATGTCGCCTCATCCAGGATGAGGATCGGCGGGTTTTTCAAAACAGCCCGGGCGATGCTGAGCCGCTGGCGCTGACCGCCGGAAAGTTTTGTGCCCCGGTCACCAATATTGGTATTGTATCCGTGCGGCATTTTTTCAATGAACTCATGGGCATTGGCAACCTTTGCAGCGGCAATGACCTCCGCCTCGCCTACGTTTTCCATGCCAAACGCGATGTTGTTGAATACCGTATCGTTAAACAGGATGGTTTCCTGGGAAACAATGCCCATCAGGCCGCGAAGATCATGAATGATCAGATCGCGAATATCCACACCATCAATAAAAATTCCTCCGCCTTTACAATCATAAAACCGCGGGAGCAAGTCAACCAGCGTGGATTTTCCCCCGCCTGAAGGCCCGACAACCGCAATGGTGCGCCCTTTGCGAATCACCAGGCTGACTTTATTCAACACCGGTTCCTCCGCATATGAAAAACTGACATCCCTGTATTCAATCTCTGTCTGAAACTCCTTCTTCCCCACAGCATCCTGTTTTTCCTCGATCACTTCAGGCTCTGCCAGTACCTGCTCGATCCGGTCGACCGATGCAGCCCCTTTCTGAATGTTGTAAAATGCCTGGGTAATGGCTTTGGCGGGGGGCATAAGCTGGGAAAAAATTCCAAGGTAGACCAGGAAAGCAGCCGCATCGAGAAAATTCCCGGGTGTAAACACAAGTTTTCCGCCGTACCACAGCACAATGGTGAGCACGCAGGCGCTCAGGAATTCACTTAACGGCGAAGCCAGGTCACGTTTCCGGTACAAACGGACCATCAACCGGTTATATTCATTGTTCGTGATGCGGAAACGGTTGTCGGCAAACCCGATGGCGTTGAATGCCTTGATAATGCGCAATCCTGAAATCGTCTCTTCGATCATTGAAAGAAGGATTCCCATTTTAAACTGTCCTTTGTCGGATGTACGTTTCAGGCTTTTACCGATCCTGCCGATGATCAATCCGCTGACAGGCAGCAAAACCAGTACAAAAACCGTCAGTGAAGGGCTGATCACGAATAGTGTAACGAGGTAGGTTATCATCGTGATCGGATCGCGGAACGCCATTTCCAGCGAACTCATGATGGACCATTCAACCTCCTGAACGTCCGTGGTCATGCGCGCGATGATGTCGCCTTTCCGTTTTTCGTTGAAATACGACAGCGGCAGAATCAATATTTTAAGATAAAGGTCGTTACGCAGGTCTCTGACAACGCCGTTTCTCACGACTGCCAGGAAGTACATCGCCAGGTACCTGAACAAATTCTTCAGGAAATACAGCACGATAATGGTGATCCCGATGTAAACCAGCATTTTTTCTTTGCCGTACTGTTCAATCAGCTGTCCGCAGTAGTAGTAAAAATTAGCCTGGAGCACATCTATTTCGAGACGCAGCGGAGGAGCCGAATGAGGGATCACCATGCTGTGAAAAAGCATCTGCAGTACCGGGATGAACAAGGCAAATGAAACCAGGGAAAAGAGAACGGAAAGGATGTTGAAAATAACGTTAAGCATCGCATAAACCCAATAGGGGCCCGCGTAGCGCAGTATTTTGAAGAAGCTTTTCATTGCGGCAAAGATAGAATTTTAACATGAAATATTGCAGGTTTTCCAAAAAACGTTTAATCTCAAATAATTAACTACGTATATTTGTATTCTGAAAAATCTGTACAAAATGAGAAATGTCATATCAATTCTTTGCCTGGTAACAATCGTGATCCTGGCGTCCTGTGCAAAAAGTTCAACAACCCCTGATCCCGGTACCGGGGGTAATTTCAAATTCAGCAACCTTGTTGCCGCCGATACGGTAATCAAGGTAAATGACATCACCACCATTTCCGCCACCGCCACCGGCGACGGGCTAACGTATAAGTGGACTGCATCATACGGAACCTTTGTTGGCAGCGGTGCCACCGTTCAGTGGACGGTTTGCCACCAGGCCAAGTTCACCATTACCTGCCTGGTAACGGATCAGTACAGCCACTCCGAAACAAAGTCCATCATTGTCAGGTCGCATAATTAAACCGGCGCTGATCCTGCTTGTTTCAGCAGGTTTCCTGTTTTCCTCCACTTCCCTGAAATCACAATGCTGTTCGACCGGCAGTCCGGTTGGCGCTTCTGTATATGTAGGTGTTCTCGGCAAAAACTACCTGCGGGCGATCACGTATTACAGGCACAGTTATTCCGATACCTATTACGAAGGGTCTCAAAAAACAACCGAAAATACCGATCTTGCCAATTCAAGTTACAATTTTGCCGGCATCGCCATTGCGTACGGGATTACCAAACGGCTGACCATCGAAACGGACGCAGGATATTACTTCGACAAAACACAGAACCATCATAATCCGCTTGTTCCGCAAACCAAGGGGTACGGCCTTTCCAACGGAAGTGTGACCCTGAAATACGGCATGTACATCAAGCCGGCCTCGCAGGTTGAAATCACGGCCGGTGCCGGGTTCAGGTATCCCTTTACCACCAATCCGCAATACATCAACGGGAACCAGGTAAGCCGGGATCTGCAGCCGTCAACCAATGCCTTCGGCGCTTCAGCCATGCTCTTTTTCAACAAAGGATTCCCGTCAATTACCCTGAGGGTTTTTTCCATCAACCGGTATGACTATAATTTCCGCATGCAAAATGACTACATCCAGCATAGCGACTATAAATACGGAAATATCCTGCTGAACTCGGTTTTTGTGTCAAAGAAAATCGCAAAGTATTTTTTCGGTATCCTGCAGGTTCGCAATGAATGGAAGACCAACGACATGGATTTTGCCAACACCAACGATAACGGCGGACATGAAGTGATAAATTCCGGATTTGACCTTATCACCGTTTCCCCGCAGCTGAGTTACAGCTTCGTCGGAAAATGGAACCTGACGGTTCTGTGCGACATCCCGGTGTACAAATATTACAACGGGAAGCAAATGACTCCGAAATATTCATTTGCAATCAGTCTCACCCGCGATTTCAACCTCGGGAAAAAGCAGCCACAGATCAAGCCTGAGCCAGTTAAATAAATTTAAAGACCTTCCAGGGTTTGAAAATCTGGAAGGTCTCTTCCGTTAGTTCTCAGCATCCAAAAATTCATCGGCATCATCGTAAGCCTCAAGTTTGCGGCCAAGCAGCGGGAGCACTTTCCCGGTGATCATGCCTGTTATGACGGCAACCACAACCGTCACGAGTATACCCATGAGCTGGCTTTCCATGTGAAGGCCTTTGACGACAGGCAGGGCCACCAGTCCGCCCATTAACCCGGGAAGGCCATGGAGATTTGTAACTCCGCAGGTGTCGATGATCTTCATCAGTTTCTGCTGCCTCGACTGTATGACGGCAAATCCGAACGTGGAGAGGCCGCCTGCCATGATGCCGATGATAACGGCCATGGTATGGCTTGCATCGGCGCAGGTTGAACCGATGGCAACACCACCGGCCAGGGCTGCATTGGCAATGTCGGCTATGCTGATCTTTTTCCGGATGGAAACGGAGACGAGATAGGTTGTGAGCGTGGACCCGCAGAGCGCGAGGATTACGTTAACAACAGTGTGTGGCATTTGTGCCGGTGGTACCAGTGCTGCGCAGAAACTCGGCCAGAATATCCAGAGCATCATGCTGCCAAGCATCGAGTACCTGTCGCTGGTTGAATCGGTTTCAATGGTCTTTTCAAACTCCTGTTTCGTAGTCATGGTAAGGGCAACGCCCAAACCGAAAATAGCACCAAATGCGTGGATCACGATCGACCCGCCGGTATCGACAACACCGCCGGCTTTAATCAGTCCAAGGCCTCCGTTGAGGACAATCCATTCATTCAGCATGTAGAATGGCACAAACAGCAATCCGAGCAACACATACTGCTGCATTTTAAGCCGGCCAAGAACCGCACCTGCCGCAATGAGCAAACTGGCCGCCCCGAATTCGGCAAGGATCAGCCTCCTGATTTCGCCGTCGGCATCCCCCAGGCCAACCCTGTTGACCAGCATATAGAGCGGAAGGGATGTGCTTACCAGTAAAAAAGTTGCTGTCAGGGCCGAACGGCCATATTTCCTGACAAAAACCATTAAAAATCCAAAACCGATCAGCAGCATCGCCATGATGTGAATGGCCCGGTTATACTGCTGGTCATCAATCACTCCTGAAGCGAGGGTATTTCCTGCTGCTTCAGCTGCGGATGCAATTACAGGAATCCCGGTGAGAATGAACAACATAACAATTAATTTAAAGTACCAGTGTTTTCGCATATCTTTTAGTTTTAAAGGAGTTGGATAAGGGCGCCAAAATTATTGTTAATTTTTTCACCATACAAGAAATACTTATTTTTGTTACGTGGAATGCGTAACACACAGACCTTCCAGGTTTTGATTCCTGGAAAGTCTTGTCCACAAAATAATTGCTAACTTTGTCCCATGGAATCGACCCGTCAACAAAAAATATCACGCCTGATTCAAAAGGACCTGGGCGTCATTTTTCAGCAGGAGAGCAGGAACCTTTTCGATGGTTCACTGATCACCGTAACCAAGGTCCAGGTAAGCAAAGACCTGGCGATTGCAAAGGTGCACCTGAGCCTGTTCATTACCACGGACAAGCAAATACTGCTGGATAAAATCCGCCACCACGGGCGTGAAGTGCGTCACATGCTGGCACAACGCGTTCACAACCAGCTGCGGGTTATGCCGGATCTCCAGTTTTTCCTGGATGATTCGCTGGATTATATTGAGAATATTGACAGTTTGCTAAAATGAAAAGGCGGACAAGCGGACGGGCGGACAGGCGGACGGTTTTGCATTTTGAATTTGCATTTTAACTTTTGAATTTTTTCCATGCAGTACGATCCTATTAAAAAAACCCTGGGAAAGGTCTTCAACACAACACCATTTCTGCGGGTATTGTTTTACAAGCTGCTCGACCTGCTGCTGTTGCGCGCCTGGCATGTGCATGACGAAATCAGGTCATGGGCCGGATCCCGAAGCGGCAACCGTGCTTCGAAACTTTTCATCCTCGACGCAGGTTCGGGTTTCGGGCAATATACCTATTTTCTTTCCGGCCTCTCTCCAGCATGGTTTGTCGACGCCGTGGATGTAAAGGATGAACAGATTGACGATTGCAATGCATTTTTCACGCGGATCGGACGAAAAAATGTGCTTTTTGAAAAGGCCGATCTGACACAATTCTCAAAGCCCGACCGGTTCGACTTCATCCTTTCCGTTGATGTGATGGAACACATCGGCGACGACGAAGCTGTGTTCCGTAATTTCTTTGATTCCCTTACCCAAAATGGCATGCTGCTGATATCGACTCCTTCCGACCAGGGCGGTTCTGATGTTCACGACCATGAAGAAGGAGAATCATTCATCGATGAACATGTACGCGACGGGTATAACATCACCGAAATCCGGGAAAAGCTTGAACGTGCAGGGTTTACAAAAACTGAAGCGCGCTTTACATACGGAACTCCGGGAAAAATAGCCTGGAAGTTGTCCATGAAATACCCCATCCTGATGCTCAATGCCACGAAACTCTTTTTCATCCTGCTGCCTTTTTATTATATCCTCACCTACCCCATCGCTTTTTTCTGCAACTGGCTGGATACGAAAATGAAGCATGAGACCGGGACAGGGTTGGTGGTGAAGGCGTGGAAGTAGGTGGGTGGAAAGGCGTGAGTGGTGAGTCGTGAGTCGTGAGTGGTGAAAAAAATATATTTCTATTGAATTTTCCTTTCTACATAGCCCGCAGGTACCTGGTTTCCAGGAAATCGCATAATATCATCAACATCATTTCCGGCATTTCGGTAATCGGGGTTGCCATCGGGGCCATGGCGCTCATCATCGTGCTTTCAGTTTTCAATGGCTTTGACAAGCTGGTGGTTTCCCTGTTCAGCTCCTTCAATTCCAGCATCCAGATCACGCCGGCCCATGGAAAAACATTCAACCTGGGCATGTTTCCCGTGGAGAAATTGAAAAGAATCCCGGGAGTATTGCACCTTACGGATGTTATCGAAGAGGATGCGCTAATGAAATACAAGGACAACCAGGCGATTGTGACCATCAAAGGGGTGGGTGAAGCTTTTACAAAGATGAGCGGACTGGATACCATGATGGCAGAGGGAAATTTCCTTTTACAGGAGGGGGAAAAAGACTATGCAATTTTAGGGTACGGGGTTGCCGGAACGCTTAATGCAAACCTGCAGGATTATCTGAACCCGGTCACCATTTATGTTCCGCGGCGCGACGCTTCCTTTTCCGGCGGATTCGACAATGCCTTTAATTCCGACATTATTTTCCCGTCAGGCTTTTTTCAGATCCAGTATGAATACGATGTCAGGTATGCAATCCTTCCCCTGCGTTTCGTGAAAAAACTACTAGACTACGGCGATGAACGGACATCCGTGGAGATCGACCTTGCAAAAAATACGGACCAGGCTGCCATCCAGAAGGAGATTGAAGCGGTTGCCGGCAGCGGCTTTGTTGTAAAAAACCGTTACCAGCAGCAGGAGATCCTTTACAAGATCATGGTCTCGGAAAAAAATTACATTTTCATGATCCTCACACTCATCCTGATTATCGCCACCTTTAACGTGATCGGAACGTTATCGATGTTGATCCTCGACAAGAAAAAAGACATCGCCGTGCTCCAGAGCATGGGTGCCAGCCAGCGGCTGATCCGGCACATTTTCCTCCTCGAAGGAATTTTAATCTCATTGATCGGTGCCATCCTCGGGTTGACGCTGGGTGCAATTGTTTGCTGGCTCCAGATCAGGTTCGGCCTCGTTCGGCTTGGTTCGGCAGACAGCAGCTTTGTAATCAGCGCCTATCCGGTCAACATGCAATTAGTTGATTTTATCGTTGTTTTCATGACCGTGCTTGCCATCGGAATCCTTGCTGCATGGTATCCTGTTTACAACATCAAAAAAGTACACCTGGGAGAAATTAAACTTGACTAAGTATTGAATATATGTACAGAACTTTCGCACTCTTCGTATTGTCAGCCCTCACTGCAACCGGGTATTCAGGAAACTGGACCCCCATCGGCAACGCATTGCCCGCCCCTGCCAGGATCAGCCTTGTCAGTTCATCCGTTGACCGTTCAACCGTGCACTTCTCCCTGCAGGGGTTCAACATGCGCGAAGTGAACACCCCAAACGGCGCCGCTTTCATTGTTGAACTTGAAAATTCTACGCCGATGCTGGATGCCGGTGCGCCTGATTTGCCAAAGTTAACCGCTTCACTGGCAATTCCCGACCAGGCGGGCATGGGCGTTCGCGTTGCAGGTTCGAAATACAGGGACTTTCCGGGGATGACGATTGCCCCCTCGAAAGGGGTCATCATGCGGGATATTGATCCCTCCACCGTTCCGTATTCATTCGGATCAGCCTATTCCGCTGATCAATTTTACCCGGGAACACTGGCTGCCGGCCGCGAGCCATTCATCATCCGTGATGTGCGCGGGCAAACCCTTGTCGTATACCCGTTCCAGTACAACCCGGTGACGAAAATCCTGCGTGTGTATTACGATCTTACCGTCGAGTTGTATAAAACCAGTGACACCGGCGAAAATCCCAGGCAACAGGTCAGCGGGATAAAAAAGACACCCGGTGATATTCAGCAGGTCATTCAGCACCAGTTCCTGAATTCAGATGCCATGAGCTATGCATCGTTGAGCGAATACGGAAACCTGCTGGTGATCTGTTACGGTCCGTTTATGAATGCAATGCAACCCTACGCCGACTGGAAACGGGCCGAGGGATATCAAACCGAACTGATAAACAGGGATTCGGCCGGAACCACCTCTGCCCAGATCAGGTCATTCATCGCAAACTATTATTCCACCAAAGGACTTACACACGTGCTCCTGGTGGGCGATGCGCAGCAGATACCAACCAACACGGGAACCGGGCTTGGAGGGCCATCCGACAATGCATACGGCTATATCTCCGGCAACGACCATTATTCCGATGTATTCATCGGGCGGTTTTCGGCGGAAAATGAAGCACAGGTTCAAACCCAGGTGCAACGCACCCTTGAGTATGAGCAGAACCCGCAATTTCTTACCGAAGACTGGTTCAGCACGGTGATCGGCATTGCTTCCGACCAGGGCCCGGGCGACGACAACGAATATGATTACCAGCATGTCAGGAACCAGCAAACGCAATTGCTGGCGTATAAATACACCATGAACCCCGAGTTGTTCGACGGGTCGCAGGGCGGTAATGATGCTACCGGCAACCCCACGCCGCCCATGGTTGCGGCTGAAGTGAACAGCGGGGCCAGCCTCATCCTGTACACCGGGCATGGCAGCAACACCTCCTGGGGAACCTCCGGGTTCAGCAACAGCAATGTGAACCAGCTCACCAATGCCGGGAAACTGCCGTTCGTCTGGTCCGTTGCGTGTGTAAACGGCAATTTTACAACGGGAACCTGTTTCGCGGAGGCGTGGCTCAGGGCATCGCAGGGCGGGCAGCCTACAGGGGCAATCGCATTTTTAGGTTCAACAATCAATCAAAGCTGGAACTCCCCCATGGCAGGTCAGGATGAAATGACCAGCATCCTGGCAGAGGCAGACTCAAACAACATCAAAAGGACATTTGCAGGCCTGTCGATCAACGGCTGCATGAAAATGATCGATTCCTACGGATCCGACGGCGCCGCCATGGCCGACACCTGGACTGTTTTCGGCGATCCTACCATCATGGTGCGCACTTCAACACCGCAAATCATGACGGTACAATACGACACAACAATTTTTGTTGGCGACACCTCGTTATCAGTTTTCTGCAATGCTCAGGGTGCCCGGGTGACCGCAACTGTATCCGACAGTATTCTTGCCACAGGACTTGTGATGAATAACACGGTAACCCTCACATTCCCGCCCTTATCCATGGCTTCTGACACCATTCACCTGGTCGTAACTGCATACAACACGATGCCTTACTTTGGAATCCTGATTGTGCAGGATGCACCCGGACCGGTTACAGCCGGTTTCACGGGTCAGCCAACACGGGTCATTCCCGGCCATACCGTGGCATTCGCCGATACAACCACCGGGCCCGCCACAACCCGGGAATGGCATTTCCCCGGCGGGACGCCCTCCGTCTCCTCGGAAAAAAATCCGGTTATTACCTATTCCGACAAAGGCACCTACGAAGTGACGCTGATTGCAGGCAACGGAACAAGCCATGATACTATTACCAAAACGGGTTATATCACCTGCGATTTCCCAACGGGAATCTCCCGCACGGATGAGCCTGTCACGGTTGAAGTATCGCCAAACCCGAATCCGGGAAAATTCCTGCTGACCGTTCGGTCGCTGCCCGAGACGAAGGCAGCACTGACGGTATTGAACCTGGTGGGAGCTAAAGTATATGAAGAGACGCTGGTTCCTGACGTGAACGGTTTGATTCAGCAAACGATCGTTTTGCCGGAAGTTGCGAAAGGCATTTATTTCCTGCAGCTAAAAGGGAATTCGCTGAACCATTCCCGTAAAATCATCATCCGGTAACTGTTTTCCCCTGGCGGGACGTCAATGCTGAATGATGAGTTTTCGTGTGGATACAATCTTGCCGCCACATTCGATGGAATAGAAGTAAATGCCATTCGGGTACGAATCAACATTCCAGGCCAGGTCCCCGGATATGCCCTGCAACGGCAACCTGCAGATTTCCTTTCCGACTATATTTTTTACCACGGCAAACGCTGCTTCACCGGTGAGTTTTGAGTAAACAAATTTAAGATTTGAAACTGCGGGATTCGGGCAGGCTCTTAAATCGGCACCCTGGCTTACCAGTTCGTCATATCCTGTTACAGTGGCCTTAAACACTATATCAAACCCGATTGAATCGTTACGGTTGGAGCCATTGTAAACAACGAATTTCACCTTTGATTCGCCGGGTTTCCCTGCAGCATTGTAATGCGCATCGAATCCGTCGAACACATCGCCGGAGTTTATTTTGACCGGGCTTTTGCACACCATGACATGCGGGAAATAGCATCCGTCCCAGCAAAACCAGTTTGTCGTGCCGGGCACTATATTGACATAATATTTCCTGACCCAGGAAACACATGGCACCGCTGAAACATTTTTGACGGTCAGCGGACACTGGTAATCCGTTTCGGATGCTTTCATCGAGCGGCTGAGAACCGCCCCGTTCAGAACCTTCACTGCCGATCCGGAACTGTTGTCATATACTTCATAGCTTGTCTGGGCAATGGCCTGGCCCAGGATGAGCATCAGCGCGATATAAAAAAAGATCAGCTTTTTCATGATTACCTGATTATCAGTTTGTAAATACTTTTTTCATTCCGTTCTTCCAGTACCAGGGAATAGAGGCCGGGCGGAAGTCCTGTGTTGTTCAACTGAATGTCATGGGAGCCGGAGCCAAAAACCTGGTCGGCCGGAACTGCAACCACTGCTCCCGATGCATTCACAAGGGAAACACGGATCCTCCCCGCATTTTTAACATTGATCCTCAGCGTAGCCAGCCCAGCCGAAGGGTTTGGGTAGACGGCCGTGACGGAGGCAACACTGTTTTCGTGCGTATCGATGCCGAGAGGGCGGGTTACCGACTGGCGAACTGCCTGCTGAATTTCTGAACGAAAAAGGGAATCTGCCTTTTTATCGACATAGACCACCATGTCGCAATTTTCTGCCGCCCAGTCGGTGGAATCCAGTTTAAAGGAATACGATTTTGAGATGGTTTGATCTTTTGTCCAGGTTCCGCTGATGAATTCCTCGCCCAGGACCGGCAAAACCAGTTTCCGCAGTACGTTGTAATGCGGAATGAATTTATCAGGATAGGGATCACCTCCCGGGCACCCGGGATCATGCTGCTGCGGTCCCATCAGGTTATTCTCGACAACGGCCAGGTTTATCCTGTAGGTACCGGGCATGTCGGCGACCACCGATGTCAGTTCCACCGACACATCAATCATGCGCGTTACGGCGTTATAGAATTTGGAAACGATCCTGATTTTGACGGGCGATTGACCGGCCGCGACATAGCGGGCATTTACCGAATCGACCATATCATCCACCGGGATCTCTTTCCCCTGGCGGTTTACGAGCGTTCCGGTACTCTGGAAAGCCATTTCAGTGAAAAGTTGCTCAAACTGGGGTAAATAAAACATGGAACTCGGCCCCTGGATTCCCAGAACGACGGTATTCGGGTGCTGGTTCAGAACAATCCGGTTGATAACCGAATCCATGCAGGCACAATGTGAACAACCGGTTGCAGTGACATCATCGAGCAGGAGGTTCCTGGGATTTTGAGCGATCAGTGAATTGAATGATGCCAGCAAGGCAAGGGCCAGTGACAGTAGCAGATTTTTCATGGGATGGCAATTAATTACATTACATCCAAATGTAAGAAATTAAAGCGGGGAAGTCAACCCTAAAATGAAAAAATACTACAAATAAAAGTAGAAATACGTATGGGACTGATTAAAGGTTCACTCAGCCTGATTTTCGATTGGGCGATTGACGATTGATACTGAATCACGGCTTTATAACCGGCGATTTCATCACATGAAGCACTTCCTGCGTTTTCGAATTGGAGATGAAAGCGATAACACTGCAGTTGGCAGGAATCCAGGTTTCGGTACTGAAATTTTTGGAATAAGTTTTGGAGATATGATCCTGGGCTTTGGGATTAATTGCGACCTGTTCCCCAAAACTTGTGTTCAGCGATCCACGCAAAATGTGCATGAACCGGAAAATTTTAATGATTGGGACGGAATCGGGCTTGATGATATTCAACTGCCCGCCGTAAATATTGTCCTCAAGGATGCAGACCGTAAGATTTACGGTGCCGGTATATCCGGCCAGGAATTTTATATCAACTTTTGAATTCATCATTTTGGTCGGGGCATCAAACGTGTTATGGACCGTCATGACTGCAATTTTGGGCAACGTTGTGGCTACCTGAACAGCCTGGTTCCACTCCGAAGGGCCGAAGGAAATATTTCCCTTGTACGGCAGCCTGTTCACCATCCCCTTGGGATTTCCGTCGATGTTGAAGGCACTGTTTGCAAGCCAGTCATTTCCTGCAGTGCAGGTATAATCGGCCTCAAGGTAAGGCGGATACTGAACCGGGTTTGGCCTGGCAAACTGGCCTGCATGCACGGCGATCACAAATGCCTGCCCTGCATAAAGTTCCTGGATGGTGTTGGCGATTTTTGCGGCAGGGGCGCAGTTTACACACAGGTGGCCGGTATAATCCTCAATCAATACCGATCGTTTGGTGGTGTCAACATACACGGATTTTACAGTGTAATACGGATCACTGATCTTGGTGCACGACTGGAATAAAACAGCACCAAAGAGCAGAAGGATGGTTATCTGGAAAATCGTTTTCATGCTATGTTCAAATTTTCGTTCAAAATGTAAATATTAAACTGCCCCGGAGATCAGAAACTGCTGGTTACCGTCAGGGTAAGTCCGTTCGTTGCAGGGACATACCTGCAGACCCCGCCCACGCAGATGATTCCTTCGCGCTGCCTGCCGTATGAAACCGCGATTCTTGTGGAATGGTAGGTATACCCTCCGCTGAGCGTGTAATAATTCAAACGCTTCCCTGCATCGCTGTTCCCATAATTGTACTGGTCCATAACCGAGACAAACCATGCCGGTGAAATGGTGAGTTCAACCAGTCCTGCCACCCAGTTTCCCTTGTCCTGCTTCGTCCACAAACCCTGGACTTCCCATCGCAGCGTATGTTTTTTCGTGATATTCCAGGCGATGTCGGCAATTCCGATCTGCGAATAGATGGTGCCGTAATCGCCGGGGGCATGCGATTCAACCACATCCTTGTTATACGTCTGGTAGAGATAGGTGAAAATTCCCTTCCACTTCTTATTGAATTTCTTGGTCACCTCGATGTTGGCATCCTGGTAGTAGACGATATCGCCTGCACCATAGAATGAGGACTTGTATCCCAGGGTTCCGATCTGGCCGACAATGGTCGTGTCATTGACCTGCGTCCGTTTGAGGCCATTGACCTGTGAAAAGTTTGCCGCAATCGACAAGCCTGTCTTTCCGCCAAGTACCGAATTTTTCGCAAAATGCAGGGTAACTGTCCCAGAAACTCCTACTTCCCCATCGGGCTGGGTAGAGTAGGGATACATGCTTGCAAGCGCGTAGGAGTGCTCTTTCGTTATTGACGGGAGGTAGTTGATGTTCACCATGTTGTTGGTCACAGTCCGGTCGGACTTGTAACTCATGTTATCGATCCATTTCGACATCAGGGAGATCCCCAGCCCTGGTTTTGAAAAGGAGAGATTGGTGAACAACCCGTCGCCGTTCTTATAGATATAGTTGTTCCTGGCCGACGGATCGTTGATCTTATGGGCATATTCGGTGAACCAGTTGAAGTCGCCGATGTTTAAATTGAAACGGCCGCCGTAATTCGAAACATTCTCCGGCATTTTCAGTGCCAGGATCTTGCCGTTGTTCGGGATATCCTTGGTGGTTCCCAACTGGTAATCGCTTACAAAGGAGGCTCCCAGCGTCAGTTTGACTTTTGCGTCATTCAGTTTGGTAAAAATGTCATTCAGGTAGAAATCGGCATCGAAACCCTTAACGATTCCCCTGTTGTAATCTTTATATGGTTCCCAGTAGTAACGCTGAACGCCGTACACGCCTTTGAAGGTGATCCCCTTGGCGGGCATTACCTTGACCCTGATTCCACGGAGGGAGTTGTCGAATCCGAGGGTCCATTCCTGGTAGGTTCGCAACATCATCCCATAGCCGAACTGCTCATAAAAATTCCCGGCGGTGATATCGATAAAATCGTTTTTGTAATTCACATACCAGTATGGAATCCCAACCCCGTTGTATTGCGCATCGTAACCGGTAAGCGGCGGAAGATATGCCTCGAAACGCAGTCCGGCGGTAAAATTACCAAGTGAATAATTAACCTCGGTGAAGGCATTCATTTTGATAAGTTTCCCGGCAAGGGTGGAATCCGTGATCCCGGTTTTGGGATCGGTCAGGTAGTACGTAGCATCCGCCTGCATGCTGCCATGAACTTCACTGCCCTTCAGAAAATCCTGTGAGCTGGCAACCACAGGAACAAGAAACAACAAACTGATTGCTCCCAGAAAAAAGTAGATTGGTCTATTCAAGGTGTCGGATTTATAAATTGAACAACTCGCAATTTCATCTCTATTTAACCTCTTCGCCCCGGTTGAGTTTTCGAACCATCTCAATCAGGCCAAGTTCATCCCCTTCCGAAAATGAAGTATGCTGAAAAACAACTTCTCCCTTGCCGTTCAGCAAAAAAGTGTGCGGTATGGGGCCAACGTTCATTGCGCGTTTAAAATCGCTGTTGGGGTCGAGCAAAACCGAAAAGTCCCAGCCTTTGCCATTTACCATCGGGGCAACCAGCGTCATCGAACGGGAATCATCCACGGAAATGGCATAGAGTTTTACCCCGGTTTCCTTTACCCAGTCATCATACACATCGGAAATGGTTGTGAGTTCACGCACGCACGGCTTGCACCACGTTGCCCAGAAACTGATGATGATCGGTTTGCCGCTGTTGGTAATGCTGTCGGAAGTAAAGGGCAG
Source organism: bacterium (assembly GCA_037141055.1). GTDB lineage: Bacteria > Bacteroidota > Bacteroidia > Bacteroidales > FEN-979 > CAIVAT01. Next base: position 43,550 of record JBAXDH010000002.1, read on the forward strand.
ACCCTTAACCGTTTTGAGTTTGACGGAAGGAAGTTTGTTGTAGGTGAAAACCCCCTCCTGTGCAACGGCGCAGGAAGAGATGAAAACAAAGAGCAGCAGGATTCTGAAACTTTTCATCATGTATTGTTTTTGGTTTCACAAAGGTAAAAAAATTACGGGATATAGACCTCCAGAATCTTAACAACCGGACCGGGAACCAGGGTAATATCTTCTATGGTGGCAGGGAGGAGGATCACCTCCCCGGCTTTCAGGGATAGGCTTTCATCGCCGGTTTTGATGACCGCCTGACCTTCAGTGCAAAGATAAATGACAAAAGAGTCAAGTGAACTGTAGTCCTTGCCCGTTTCCTTGTTGAGGTCCATCAGGTTTGTCCTGAAAAAGGGGCAATCGACGATGGTGGCAGGTTTATTCGGGACGCTCCGGTAATTGGTCCGGTAACTTTCCACAGGGCTGAAATCGATGGCCTCGAGGGCGAGATCCGTGTGGAGGTCGCGCGGCCTTCCCTCACCATCCACCCGGTCCCAGTCGTAGATCCGGTAGGTGGTATCGGAGGTTTGCTGGATTTCGGCAAGCAGGATTCCGGGCCCCAGCGCATGCACCCTTCCGGCCGGGATGAAAAAAGCATCGCCCTTGTTCACCTTCTCATTGTTGAGAACCTCCTTCAATTTTTTTTGCTGCAGGGATTCCAGGTAGGTTGCAGCACTCATTTTCCGGTTAAACCCTGTGATCAGCTCTGCACCGGGTGCCGCATCGAGGATATACCACATCTCTGTTTTACCATGGCCGATGTCGCGCCTGGCAGCAAGCGCATCATCCGGGTGTACCTGGATGGAAAGCCAGTCGCTGGCATCAATTAGTTTGACAAGAAGCGGAAATTCATTTTCATACTTTTCGTACACCTTCTCCCCCACCAGTTCGTCCATGTAAATTTCCAGGATCTCATTCAGTTCGTTCCCGGCTAAAAAACCGTTGGCTATAACAGTTTGGCAATCAGAAACCCCGGACAGTACCCATGCCTCTCCGCAATTCGCCAACGGGGCAAAATCGAGGCCCAGGCTGGTTTTGATCTTTTGACCTCCCCAGATTTTATCCTTGAATACGGGTTTGAACTTTAACGGATATAACATGAATAAAGGGATTGACGATTGGACGATTGACGGTTGACGATTTTCGGAAATTTAAATTTCAAAAATGTGTTGCAGGATTCTGCTTACCTTTGAATCCTTTTTCAAAAACAAAAATACAGATTTTAATGATTAAAACCCTTTGTGTTTTCTGCGGTTCAAGTGTCGGACGACAGCCGCTGTATTCGCATCATGCCGTTAAACTTGCCGAACACCTCCTTGCCGAAAAAATAACCCTGGTATACGGGGGAGCCAATGTCGGGCTGATGGGAATTCTTGCCGATACGATGCTGGCCGGCGGCGGAAAAGTAATCGGGGTTATGCCCAAATCGCTTGTTGCACGCGAGGTTGCCCATGAGAACCTGACCGAAATGCACATCGTCGACGGGATGCAGGAACGCAAGGCACTGATGGCGAATCTGTCGGATGCTTTTGCCGCGCTTCCCGGTGCCTACGGAACACTCGACGAACTCTTCGAGGTACTTACCTGGAACCAGCTCGGCATCATCAATAAACCCATCGGGTTGCTGAACATCGACAATTTTTTCAACCCCATGCTGCAGATGCTCGATCATATGGTGGCTGAAAAGTTCCTTCGCCCGGAACATCGCAGCATGCTGCTCTGCGGAAATGACTTTGCCGAATTGCTGAAGGAACTTGAGGAATACCGGCCTGTTGCTGCGGAGAAGTGGATTGAACGGTTGAAAGCCGGGGCAATTTAATGCCAGCAATGCAAACAATGCAAGCAATGCAGACAATGCAGGAAATGGTTTGGTTAGATTCTTTTTGATTTTTACAATTTGATTTTGCAATTTGATTTTTTGATATGATTATCATCGGAATTACAGGAACGCTTGGCGCAGGAAAGGGGACGGTGGTTGAATACCTTGTCGAAAAAAAAGGATTTAACCATTATTCGGTGCGATCCTACCTGCTTAAAGAAATCAACCGTCGCGGAATGCCGGAAAACCGCGACAGCATGGTGACGGTGGCGAATGAATTGCGCGCCCTTCACGGGCCGTCGTTTGTTACGGATCGGTTGTATGATGAGGCTGCACTTGTCGGGAAAGACTGCATTATTGAAAGCATCCGCACACCAGGGGAGATTGATTCGCTGCGGGGGAAAGGCGATTTTTTTCTTTTTGCCGTGGATGCTGACGCCCGCCTGAGATATGAACGTATTGTGGAACGGTCGTCGGAAACCGATAACGTTTCATTCAGCACCTTCATTGAAAATGAAACCCGGGAAATGAGCACCGCCGATCCGAATAAGCAGAATCTCCAGGCATGCATCAGGCAGGCCGATTTCGTCCTGAACAACGACGGCTCAAAGGCGGACCTCTTCCGTAACGTTGAAAAAGTCCTGGAAAAGATTACCGGGTAATCGTCAGTTTTCTGACCGCCGTGCCGTCCTTACCTTTAATTTTGAACGTATAGGTTCCGGGAACAAGTTTTGAAAGATCGGCTCCGAATTCCGCCTCCCCGCCCACCTGCCTGGAAAAAACAACCCTTCCGGCCGGGTCAACCAGTGTTATTTCCTGCAAATGGTCGCTTCCCCGTTCGTCGATGATCCTGCAGAAATCCCTGGCCGGGTTTGGATAAATGCGGATTTTCCCCGCAGCATTTTCCTCAACCGAGATGTTGGAAGCATCCTGGATCAGGGTGACTGTCAGGGATTGTACGCCCGGGGCAGACACCCTGATGTTCGCAGTCCGTTTGCTGTATAGCTTGTTCTCCGTATACGTCCCGGTGATTATCCCGTCGCCGGGACCCGATGGCGTTACGGTGCACCACGAAGGAGTATCACTGGTGGCAGTCCAGGCAGCCGGGCAGATTAGCGAAAACGTTGTTTCGCCGGCCGACATAGTTACATTCCTGGTTACCGGCGAGATGGTCATGGTTTGCAGGGGAGTGCCGGAAACCTCGATATCATCGATGCAAACCCCGAGGGCCCACCTGGCATTTCCGCAGAATCCCAGCTGGATTTCGCTTATGCCGATCGGAAGCGCGATCGTTTGCTCCTTCCAGGATGAGATTGACTGGGTGAAATTCTTTAACAGCACCCACGGGAGGCCGGGGTTGGTCCGGTAAAGCACTTTCAACTCATCCTGCCTCGATCCCCATTTTTGCATGAACATCCAGAATGTCAGCCGGATATCGGCATAGCCCGACAAATCCATCATTGGTGTTATCAGGGTGTTATAGTCGGCGACCGTTGTGGCATCAACCAGGCAGGCATTCCGTTCGCCGGTATGGGCGGTTGCAGGATATCCGTATGGACTTCCCAGGCTGTTTCCGGCAACAAATTGCCAGGCCGGGTCCGGGTTGTCTTCATACCAGCAGCCGGGCCGATCAGCACTGTTTTCAAAACCTTCGGTATACGGAAGGCATACAATCACAGGGCAGAGTGTTACCGCTTCGCGAATCATCCCGGGAGAATATGAGTTCCCGGGCAGGACGGACCATGCTTTGTAGAAATACCGCTTATCTGACAACAGGCCTGAATGAACTGAACTTGTATCGGACCCGGAATAAATGATGTGGCCTCCTCCGGCGATTGAGCTTCCCGGGGAATAAATTGTGCCATTTGCCGGCACTCCGAATTGATTGATCGTGTCCCAGGCAATCATCACCTTGCTGCCTGCCTGGTTTTTCTGCCACCTTAACAGCACCTGTGAGATGCTTGTCGAAATAGCCGAAAACCTGGCCGGGTCGTTCAGGTTGATCACATTGACCGTGAACGAGATGGTGGAATCTGCCGCTGTTATGTTAAAAATTTCCAATCCCCCCGCAGAACCATCCTGGAGAAACGGGGTCGGGTTGGTCTGACCGTTTATTTTCGTTCTGTGTATTCCTGCCGAAAAATAGGCGCTGCCGGGCGTTCCGTTGGTGGTGCGGGTTCCTCCGGGCCTGTATATATAAACTTCATCCGGAGGGCCGCTTGCATTCCCGCCAACCGATGGGTCAATGCGGTAAACAAGCAATCCTGAACCCGGAACCGAGGACTCGTAATTCCCCGTTTTCCTGCGGTACTCCACTACGAAATACTGGCTGGAAGAGTACGGGGAAGCAATCGTATAACTGTTGTTTGTGGCGGAAGACAAAGGGTGCAGGGTGTAGGTGCCCGATGTCGTAATGGCAGGCATGGAAGCGATCCACGAATTCCCGGTGTACTTCCATTTCATATAGGCACCCATGTGGCCGCTTCCGTTTTCCATCAGATCCCAGTCGCCGACCGGGGCGAACCCGTCGCTGGAATAATGGTACAAATCCGGAGATCCGAGGGCGTGAAACATTTCATGGCACAGTGTGGTGACGTCAACCTGGGTTTCAGGCTGAAAAGTGTAATCGTAGACCCGTTTCCCGTTGATGTACACATACTCGGTATAAAGCGACCACCGGTGTGCCCACAGCAATTCCGCCCATGCGTCGTTTCCTCCCCTGATAATGAAGCAGACATTGTCCACATTCCCGTCAGTATCCCCGTCAATGTTCAATCCGGCAGGCACAGGGGAATTGGCATTAATCCATGTGATTGCATCCTTCAGCAGGGTATGTTCCCTCTGGGTCCGCTGCGAATCGCCATAATACCCGGCAGGATTGGTCGTTGCGTTGTAGGGCTGGAAATAATTCCTGTCATGCGCATCTTTGTATGAATAATTCGTGGTCATCAGGCATTCGGGATAATGCGTGCTGTTGAGCGTAAATGTTGTATACGATACCTCGGTGTAATACGATTTCAACGACTTTCCGGAAACCGCGTTAAATTTATTGTCATACAGCTGTCGGGTTGTGGTAAACTCGGGGTCGTTGTTGAACCGGATATAAACAACCAGGTTGTTCATGGTGCCGGTATGGGGAGCTTTGACGGACTGATCGGTATTATTCGTATAGAATGCTTTTCGCTCATTGTAGCTGGCCAGGGAGATTTTTGCCCATTTTGCCAATCCTGCCCCGGCCGGATCAGCCTGATCTGCCCGCAGGGTAGTGGGAATAACCATGTCTCCGCTTGCCACACCCCAGTAAAAATAACCGTCATTCCCCTGGATGATGGTGTACCCCTCCCGGTTGTGCAACCAGTTGAAATACTCATCCCCCGAAACAAAGCAATTTATAACAGCACCATCAGGTTGACTGACGGTGTGGGGAAGAAAACTGAACCTGGCTGCCCCGGCAGGCAATGCATTCAGGAGCAGCAGGAAGAACAGGAAGGCAAATTTTAATTTCATAAAGCAGTATTTTCAGTGATTGGTGTGAATATCCGATGGGTTGATCATTTTAATTACCTGATAACGCTGAGTTTCCTGCTCAGCGTCCCTCCTTCTGTACTGATCCTGACAAAGTAAAAACCAACGGGAAGTGCAGAAATATCAAAGATACAGTCATTGTTGAGCGTGCAGTTTTTTTCACTGACTGTTTTGCCTGTCAAATCCATCACCGTTACCTTCAGCAACCCGGAAACATTCCCGGATGCGATGATCCTGAACTTCCCTGCAGTGGGGTTCGGGTACAGCCTCATCGCGTCGTAATCCCGCTCAGCCACTGAAACCAGCGACTGTGTCTGCGATAAGGTCACAACCTGAGGCGCCAGCCCTGCGACGGCAACTGAAATTGCTGCCACCCGCGTGAAATAATATGGATTTTCCGGATAGCTGGCGAGGATCGTGCCATTGCCGCTGCCCGAGGGCGTTACAATACACCAGGCCGAGTCGGCGACGACAGTCCAATCGGTGTTGGAGGTTATCGTAAAGTCTGTCATCCCCGCAGCCGGTGAAACGATTCGACTGGCAGGAGTTACCCCAAGTGTGGGCATGACTCCCGATTGAGTGACAGTTACCACAGACGACGGAGCACCGCTGGCCGACACTGTAATGCTGGCTATCCGCTGGTTTACCGACACGTTTTCGGTGTAGATTGCATTCAGGGTTCCTGGGCCAAAGCCCGAGGAGTTTACGGTACACCAGCCGGCATCGCTCAATGCCAGCCAGCTTGTGTTTGAGGTAACCGAAAAAGAGGTAAATCCTGAAGGTGCCGTGACATCCTGGTTTTGAGGAGACACGCCAAGTGATGGCAAGGCTCCATCCTGTGTTACAGTAACACTTACCGGCGGAAGGGTTGCCACGGTTACGGTAATTACTGCAACACGGCCTGCTATCCCTGTGTTTTGGGTATAATCTGAGAAGATCGTTCCGGTGCCTGAGCCCGACGCTGTGACCGAACACCATGCTGCATTGCTAACGGCAGTCCACCCTGTGTTGGATGTTACTGAGAAATTTGTCGTCCCGGCTGAAAAGCCGACATTTTGATTTGGCGGCGTAACACTCAGCATGGCGGGTGCACCGGCCTGCGTAACAGTCACGACCTGGGGTGGCGGTCCGCCGGTGGGTGTTGCGGTAATGTTCGCAACGCGGGTGAAAATCCCGGGATTATCCGTGTAACTGGCCGTGATAGTCCCATTCCCCGAACCCGACGGGGTAACGGTACACCAGGAAGCGTTGCTCGCGGCAGTCCATGAGATGGCTGCTGTTGCAGCAACACTGAAAGTTGTCAAACCAGCAGAATAAGCAACATTCTGATTGGCAGGCGTTACTGCAAAAGCAGAAAAGAGGTCCGACTGCCAGAGCCCCCGCCCGTAGGTGGCTGCCTTAATCCTGTTGTTTGACGGATTAGCCGCATCATAGAATATTTCCAATTCCCTCACATCAATTAGCGGAAGACCCGTATTGAAGGCAATCCAGTCGCTCATGGTGGCATCTTTGTAAAACACATTGGTTTTATTACCGATATACAGTCCTTCGTTGCTGTTTTTATCATAAACAACACAGTTGATATTTACAGATGGCAGTGTGCCGGAGATGTTTGTCCAGGTGGCACCTTTGTCGGTTGATTTGTACACCTTCGTGCCTGCCGTTGCGTAAACGATGTTCTGATCGGTGGGATGGGCCTCCAGGTCGGTGGGAGTGCCTCCGCCGGGCAAAGCGCACGCCGTCCAGGTCGGGGTTGTAACGTTGGCATTGTCTGACCGCTTCAGGGAACCGCTCCTGACCACGTAAAGGATGTCGACGTTGGCCGGTGATTGCTCCAGCACGCTGCAGGTAGCCGTTTCTCCCGATGATAACTTAAGCCATGCAACCGAAGAAGCCGGGGAAGCTTTGACGTTGCTGCTTTTCCACACATTCAGATACCCGATGAACATGGTGGAAGGTATCGTTTCGTGAAGGATGAACGGCGTAACCCAGGCGCCGGCTTCGGTAATTCCGTTGCTTCCGTTTGCCGCAATGGTACCGTAGCCTCCCCCGGCGGAACGGAAAATATTGCCATAATAGATTGACCCGTAGCGGTAAAGGGTATCGGAATAATCCACGATGCACTCCATACCGTCGCCACCGATCACCGTGGTAAAGTTCGCGCCCGTGTTTTTGGAGGTTCCGTTATCCTGGTAACCGTTCATGCACAGCGTTTGCTTGGTGGCACTCTGGCCGATGCGGTAAACCTGGGCAATGGCAAGGCCCGAAGAAATGTCTGTCCAGTTTGTGCCCCCGTTGGATGTTTTGTAAACACCACCGTCGCAGCAGGTAAACAGGGATCCGCTGGCAGGCGACCATTCCAGGCAATGAATATCGGCATGAACCGAGGGAGCGCACGACGTTCCCCACGAACTGCCTACCCAGTGGGTGCTGATGGTCCAGGAAACACCGGCATTGACAGATTTCCATATGTTCACGCCTCCCACATACAGCGTATTCGCATTGGCAGGATCAACCGCAATGCAGAGGTCGTACCATGCCTGACTTGCAGTTCCGCTGCCGTCGCAGGCATAATCCATGATGTTCGGCGAAGTGGACTGGGTTGTAAAATTCAATCCGCTGTCGGTAGAGCGCAACAGCCCGGCGAACGGGCCGTTGGTAACGCAGGCGTAAACCGTGGCCGGCTGGTTTGGGCTCAAGCCGATCACAAGCCTGTTGCCGGTAATGATCCCCGCAGTAATCTGTGTCCAGGAATCCCCGGTGTTTGTGGAGCGGTAAAATTTCCCGCCTTCCGTTGCATAAACGATGGCGGGGTCGCCCGGTTTGAAACGGATGTCCTTGTAGCTGCTGGTATTGGATGATTTCCGCACCCAGGTTGCGCCTCCGTCTGTCGACTTGAAAATGCCCCCGCTGGTGGCTGCCAGAATAATGTTCGGATCTGCCGGATGCATCATCATCATTCCAACCGTCAGGTTTCCCATTCCGGTGCTCGAAGCCGTCCATGTCAATCCCCCGTCGGTGCTTTTGTAAACGCCCATGCCCGGAGAATCGCCGCCATCGCGGTCGCCGGTGCCGATCAGTATCAGGTTGGGGTTTGCCGGGTGAAGGAGTATGGAAGAAACCCCTGGCGTTGGCGCGCCCGTGGTGAGCACATTCCAGGTAGCAGCCCCATCGGTAGTCATCCAAAGACCGCCCGAAGGCGAACCGATATATATGGTATTCGGGTTGGTGGCATGAAAACAGATGCCGTTGATCCTGCCCAGCCCGTTCGGCTGGCCTGTCGCGTTTCCCGGTGAGTTTACAGGCCCCACCTGGTTCCAGTTCCCGGTGGCCGACGTGGTGGCATCATGGGATGACAGATACTTTTCATATTCAATTATCGGTTGGCCCGGGGGAGGCAGTTTTCCATCGGGCTGAACGCAATCCTGGTTTATATATTCCCAGCGCCTGAAAACTTTCCATCCGTTATGGCGGAAATTTTCCCGCCCTTCCCAGTACTTTTCAAAAGCGCGCTGCGTATCCCTGAAACGCGCGCCGGGATCCTGCATCATCTGGATCCAGTATGGGTACCGGGCAGTATCGCCCGTTGCCGGATCAGGCAAAAACTGGGCTTGAATTGCAACGGAAAGTAAGAACGAAAACAGGGCGGATAAGGTCAGTTTCAACATGGGCTGGTGCGATTTCGTATCAGGATTTCATGCTATAAAGATACACAAATGAATGTCAGGTTGCCTGTTGCACAGGGTAAAATGATTTCCGGGTTGACCTGCCGGAAAAATCAGATTGAAATGATTTGTACCTTTACGAAATTATCCCAAAAGCCCTCACATGGATTCAGAAAAATATAAGCGCCCGTCGTGGGACCAGTATTTCATGCAAATCGCCCAGACCGTTTCAGAACGAGCCACCTGCGACCGCGGCAGGAGCGGATGCGTTATTGCACGCGACAAGCAGATCCTGGTTACGGGTTATGTTGGCTCGCCGCGCGGGCTGCCGCATTGCGACGAAGTAGGCCACCTGATGAAAAAAGTGCTGCACGAAGACGATCGCGTCACCCAGCACTGCATGCGCACGGTTCATGCCGAGCAAAATGCCATCTGCCAGGCTGCACGGCTGGGAATTTCCCTGGCAAAATCAACCCTGTACTGCCGCATGACCCCCTGCCGGACCTGTGCCATGCTGATCATCAATTGCGGCATCGAGCGCGTTGTTTGCGAGCGGAAATACCATGATGCGAAAGAATCGGAAGAGATGTTCAGGCAGGCCGGAGTCCTGCTTGAATATGTGCACGATGAAGTTCAGCAATATGAGAAGCAGTAAGGTTTCGTATAGAATCCTTCCTAGTAAATTGAAACTTCCTTTTCCCCCGTTGATTTCGCAAAACCCCTGAACATCGCATTGGTGTTGAACGGCATTGAGATGTTGCCTTCCTTGTCCACGGCAATGATGCCGCCCTCGGCTTTCAGGTTCTTTAATTTCTCCATGACGACTATCTTTGCTGCTTCTTCCAGCGGCATACCCCGGTATTCCATCATTGCGGATATGTCGAATGCAACAACGTTCCTGATGAAATACTCGCCGTGCCCGGTGGCCGAAACAGCGCAGGTATTGTTGTTTGCATAGGTTCCGGCACCGATGATGGGAGAATCGCCAACGCGCCCGGCCAGTTTCCCTGTCATTCCCCCCGTTGATGTGGCGGCAGCCAGGTTGCCATTCTGGTCGAGAGCAACAGCGCCGACAGTGCCATGCTTTTCCTGTTCAGCCGGTTGCTTTTTGATCCCCGGTTGTGCGGCTGATTTCCATTTTTTCCATGCTTCCAGCCTTTCCGGGGTAATGAAATAAGACGGCTCCACCATTTGAAGGCCCGCTTTTTTTGCAAAATCATCGGCCCCTTTGCCAACCAGCATCACATGACTGGTCGTTTCCATCACTTTCCTGGCAGACGTTACCGGGTTTTTAACGACAGTGACCCCGGCTACGGCCCCGGCCATGCCTGTTTTTCCATCCATGATGGCCGCATCCAGTTCCGCCTTGCCGTTTTCGTTGAGCACGGCGCCAATTCCTGCGTTGAACATCGGGCAATCTTCCATGAATTTAACGGTTGCTTCAACCGCATCCAGGCTGCTGCCTCCGCCGGCCAGTATCCTGGATCCCAGCTGCAGGGCTTCATTCAGCTTTTCAAGATATGCTTTCTCCTTTTCTTCGGGCATGCTTCCTTTTGCGGGCCCTCCGGCGCCGCCATGAATCACAATCGTCCATTTCTGGCCGGAGCTGGCCACAGGGGCAGCCATGTCGGCCGATGTCGCAATCACCGGATTTACCTGTGCCATCACCGGCAAATACTGCAGTAAACCTGCCGCGAGAATGCCAAGCAGCATACAAAACCGGCGAACAATCAATTTTTGATACGTGTTGTGGTTTTTCATACGAAAATTTAAAGGGTTCTGGATCATAAAATATGCTTGAGCAAGGCCGTAAAATTAATCAATCCGCTGATTTGAAGGATGGTCATTACTACCGAAAACACGATGACTGCCCGGATAAATACCGATCCTTTTTTCACCGCAAGGTACGAAGCGATCAAAGCCCCGATCATGCTTCCGATCGAGAGGATGATCCCGTAAAGGTAATTGACTTTCCCGTCGATGATAAATACAAGCAGGGCAAAGATCGCATAAAAAAAGACGATCAGGTTTTTTACCGCGTTGGCCTTCACCAGGTCGTACCCGATGCCAAGAACAAGCGCCATCAGCAGGAAGTAGCCCACCCCGACCTGGATAAACCCGCCATAGAAGCCAACCACGAAAAAAATTGCAAACTGCCACCATTTCAGGGTACCGCTGAGCAACCCCGGGTTCTCCTTCAGCCACTTGTCGGGCTTGTAGAACAGGAAAAACAGCATGACGACCATGGCCGCTGCCATCGCGATTTCGATTACGCGGGTGTTCACATCCACAGCCAGGTAAGCGCCCAGGATGGCACCGATGGTTGCCGGTATCGCCAGCCACACAGGGCGAAGCTCGGTAAACATCTTTTGCCGGGTAAAACTGCTGACGGAAGACAGGGTTTGAAAAAAAATGCTGATCCTGTTGGTTCCGTTGGCAATATTGGCCGGCAAGCCAAGCAGGAGCAGCAATGAAAGACTGATCACGGAACCGCCTCCCGACAGGGTGTTGATGAACCCGACGAAAATCCCGGCGATGATGATGACAATAACTTCTGTAACAGACATATTAAAAAATAAAATTGTGAGTCGTGAGTGGTAGAGTCGTTCTCATCTCCCCAGTTTACTGTGCCTCCTCCCGTAACTGAAATAAATAATCAGCCCGATGGCAAGCCAAACCAGGAAACGCATCCAGTTTGTCACACCAAGCTGGGCCATCAGGTAAAGGTTTGTTAGCAATCCCAATACGGGGATCAGCGAGAGTTGATTCCGGATACCATACCAGGTCAGGACAACGGCAGCCAGGATGAACAGGATGATGGGGAAATCGGTGAGGAAAAGATGCGGGATGCGGGATATGGGATACGGGATACGGGATACGGGATGCGGGATGAAAAAACCCTTTATCTCGTCCTGGTTCCAGAACAGCAGGAGTACGATGATCGCGGTCCAGATGACCGGCAAAAAATACCTGCTGTTAAAGTATGGCACCTGGAAGCCTTTTTCATCTTCAGGAACCTTGCTTTTTTTCCACCCGCTTTGAATCACAAGCACGCCGCCCGATACCAGGATAAAGGCAAACAGGGTGCCGATACTGGTCAGGTCGGTCACCTCGGTAAGATTCATGAACAGGGACGGCACTGCCACCAGCACTCCGGCGACGATGGTCGAGAACCAGGGCGTCCTGAATCTTTTATGAATTTTAGAAAACGATGGTGGAAGCAGTCCGTCGCGGCTCATGCTCATCCAGATGCGGGGCTGCCCTACCTGGAATACCAGGAGAACGCTGGCCATGGCGATTACAGCGCTGATGGCGATAATACCCGAAAGCTTTGTCAGGTGAAGTTTCTGAAAAGCATACGCCAGCGGATCACCCACCCCGAGTTCGGAGTAATGAATCATCCCGGTCAGCACAAGGCTGATCATTATATATAGCACCGTGGTGATGATCAGTGCCAGGATAATGGCCCTCGGCAGGTCCCTTCGCGGGTTCCGGCACTCCTCCGCGGTGGTGGAAATGGCATCGAAACCGATGTAGGCAAAAAAGACCCCTGAAACACCCTTCAGCACGCCGGTCACTCCGTTGGGCGCAAACGGGTGCCAGTTTTTCGGGTCAATGTAGAACGATCCCACCGCGATGATCAGGAACAGGATGCCGACCTTGAGCAAGACCATGGTATTGCTGGCAACCTTTGTTTCATAAATGCCAATGTATACCAGCACCGAGATGAAAACGACAATTGAAAATGCAGGAATATCGGCAATGATGCGGATGCCGCCGATGACGGGAGCCGACTGCCATGCCTGGTAAGCTTCACGGAGCAGGTCGGGCAGGTTCGCCAGCGGTGTGCCGTGCAGCATTTCGAGCGTTGCCTGGTGATATCCTCTCGAAGCCGAAAGATAATCGATCGCCAAATATGCCGGTACATGGAGACCGATTCCCCCGAGAAAACCGGTAAAATAATCAGACCAGGATATCGCCACGGCAATGTTTCCGATGGCATATTCCATGATGAGATCCCAGCCGATGATCCATGCGATGAGCTCGCCAAAGCTGGCATACGCGTATGTATATGCACTTCCGCTGATGGGTATGAGCGAAGCGAACTGTGCGTAACACAGCGCTGAAAATGCACAGGCCATCGCGGTGAAAAGGAAAAGTAGGGACACCGCCGGACCGCCGCTGGTGGCTGCCGTTCCGATGGTGCTGAAAATGCCTGCGCCGATCACTGCAGCAATTCCGAGCGCGGTGAGATCAAAAACCGTCAGGCTTCTTTTCAGCCCGGAGGTGTCTCCTCCGCGGTTTCCGGCATCCTGAAGGATATGGCTGATGGATTTTTTGCGGAAAAGATGCGGATTTGACACGTGGAAATTTTCGCTAAAGGTAATTTTTTTTCCAATGGGGCTGGTGTTGAATGAGTAAACAGGCGGACAGGCGGGCGGGCGGACAGGTCTGTTTTATTTGTAACTTCGTGCAAAATTTTCCTATGAAAATTGCTGTATTTGGCGCCAGCGGAAGAACCGGTATTTTAATTGTTTACCAGGCGCTTAACCTGGGCCATAGCGTTACTGCTTTTGCCCGCCAGTCGTCGAAAGTCACGATTCAGCACAAAAACCTCCGGGTGATCGAGGGCGATGTATTGGATTTTGAGAATGTGAAAACGGCTGTTGAAGGACAGGACGCGGTTTTATGTGCACTCGGCGTGGATAAAAATAAACCAGGCACCCTTTTGTCCGAGGGAACCCGGAATATCCTGAGAGCGATGGAATCGACGGGGGTAAAGCGGTTTATCTGCATGTCGTCGGCGGGCATCCTTGGAAATGACGCCGGTTTCTGGTTCGGAAAAGTATTCATGCCTTTGTTCCTGAAGCATGTTTTTGAAGATAAAAAACGTCAGGCAGAGGTGGTCAGGGAAAGCAACGCCGAATGGGTGATCATTCGCCCGACCGGTCTTACCGATGCACCAAAAACCAACACGTACAAAATAAACCTTGAAATTCCCACCTCAAGGAGCATCCCCCGGGCAGATGTGGCGGATTTCATGCTCAAACTGCTTGTCGACAAAAAATATGACGGGAAAATGCCTGCACTTTCAAGTTCATGAGGTGCAGAATGGATCGTACTCTCTAAAGCATTTTATCACACAGGTCGTACAACTGATCAATTGCCGCAGGTTCTTTACAGAAGCCGCATGCCACCGGTTTCAGGTGTTCGTAATAGTTCCCGGAAACATTTCTGACTTCATCTGAAAGTGCCAGGTAAAGCGGTGTTGCGGCTCCCTCCGCCGGGGATTCGGAGCCGCCGAATCCAAAGGCGTTGCTGAGTTTTGAATTCACATCGCCCGGATGGCAGGAATTTACGGTGATGCCGTATGGTTTCAGCCGGGTGGCGAATGCAGCAGATAGCATCCTGTTCGCCTGCTTCGCCTGCCTGTATGCCACATCGTTGTCATACGGCCGGGTTTTAAATTCCGGATCGACAGTGTTCATCCCCCCTGCCCAGTAACTGGAAACATTCACAATTCTGGCATTCGCCTGGCCTCCCATGAATGGATGAAAATACCTCATCATCCAAAAATATCCCAGGACATTGGTAGCCCATTGTACTTCGATCCCTTCCGTGGTTTCGGCCCTCCGGCGGGGTGCCGTCGCAGCGTTGTTAACCAGCAGGTGCAGCGGCCCATCCCATCTCCGGCTGAATTCCCGGATTTGAGAATGAAGGCCAAGATCAACAACTTCATAAAAAATTTCCGGGTTGGATGTCCGGTGTATCAGCGCGGCTTGCGTCTTTTCAAGCAGGGACCTGTCCCGGCCGGCCAGCGTAACCCGGTATCCTGCCGCTGCGACTCCCGCGGCAATGGCCTGTCCGATGGCTCCATATGCACCGGTAACGATTGCAGTTTTCCTGTTCATATTCACCGCTTTAGATATTCCCCAAAGTTACAGACAACTTTTTTGATTAAAAAAGTATCTTTACAATGAATCTTGGCAGGTTTGCAATCGCAAAGCTGCTTAGATTCAGTTATACTGAGCGTTTGAGTTTGCTTTTCTTTGCAAACTCAAGTAGCCGAAGTATATAATGGATTCTTAAATTTACGGCAATGAAAAAAATACACCTGCTGATTATCTGTCTCGGTTGCTTTTGCCTGGCACAAGGCCAGCCGGCATCATTCGTTCCCCATGGTGCAGGAGGCGGAGGTGCCCTGTTTTTCCCTTCGATCAACCCGGCGAATGATGATGAATTCTACATCAGCTGCGACATGAGTGAACTGTTTCACTCCGTTGATTTCGGTAATTCCTACAGCCAGGTTCCGTTTTCAAAACTCCAGGTTTTCAACACCTCTACCTGGGAATTCACCATGAATCCTTCCATTGCCTATTCCATTCACAACGACGGAAACCAGGGTTATCCCGTTAAAACCATCGACGGAGGCAATTCGTGGTCCATGCTTCCCGGGTATGATCCAAATCTTGGCCAGGTATACACGATCCGCGCCAATTACGACAATCCGGGCCAGTTCATCATGGGTTATTACGGCGACCTGGTGATTTCCGGTGACGGGGGAGTAACCTGCACGCTCATCAAACATGCCGCCAACATGGGTGCCGGCATCATCCTGGGCGGGGTGGTCTATGACGGCAGTAACATCTATATCGGGACAAATGAAGGAATTTTTCACTCCGGGAACAGTGGCGGTTCATTCTCCCTGATTCCAATGACGGGGATTCCGGCCGGGCAGGTAATCTGGAACTTCACTGGCGCCAGGGTGGGCGGCACCCTGCGGTTTTACTGCATTTCGGGCAATATTGGCGACACCTACAACGGACTGATGCCCTGGGATTATTACAATTTTGCAAAAGGAGTGTATTCCATGGATAATGCCTCCGGCGCATGGGTGCCCAAAATGGCCGGCATTGATTTTGCCAACGATTTTATCATGTATGCCGGCATGGCAAAAACCAGTATCAGTACGATTTACCTGGCTGGCAATGATCATGCATTGAATGCGCCCCTCGTTTACAAATCAACCGATGCCGGGATTACCTGGGTGAAGGTATTCAAAAGCACCGGCAATCAGAATATTGCAACAGGCTGGTGCGGTTATGGTGGCGACAAAAACTGGAGCTGGGCGGAAACATGCTTCGGGATCACGGTTGCGCCGGCAAATCCGGAAAAAGTTGTGTTTGGTGATTTCGGCTTCGTACACAAAACAACCAACGGAGGTGATTCATGGCAGCAGGCTTATGTAAGCACAGCGGACCAGCACCCGGCCGGCCAGTCTACGCCGGTCAAACTGCCGTATCACAGCATCGGGCTTGAGAATACCACGTGCTGGCAGGTTTACTGGGTTTCGCCCGCCAATATATTCGCTGCATTTTCCGATATCGGCGGTATCCGCAGCGCCGACAGCGGCCTGACCTGGGGGTTCAATTACACCGGTTTCTCCGTCAATTCGCTTTACCGGATCGCGGGATTGCCCGACGGAACCATTTTTGCCGCAACTTCACGCATTCATGACCTCTACCAGAGCACCCGCCTGCGCGATGCGCTGCTCGACGTTTCCGATGCATCCGGAAACATTTATTATTCCAAGGATGGCGGTTCCAGCTGGGCTTTACTGCATGCCTTCGGGCACCCGGTCTTCTGGATAAAACCCGATCCGGGCAACCCGGACAGGATGTATGCAAGTGTGGTTCATTATGGCGGCGGCGGCGCTTCCAGCCAGGGCGGAATCTGGATGACCGACAACCTGCAATCGCTGGGTTCCTCCTCCTGGACGCACCTGCCTGCTCCTCCGCGCACCGAAGGGCATCCTGCCTCCATCGAAGTTCTGGCCGACGGAAAAATGGTCTGTACATTCTCAGGGAGGATCAACCCGGCCGGATCTTTCACCCCCAGCTCCGGCGTTTTCATGTACGATCCTGCCGCAGGATCATGGACGGATGTGAGTGACCCGAACATGTACTACTGGACCAAAGACATCATCATCGACCCCTCCGACCCGGTTCAGAATACCTGGTACGCCGGTGTTTTCAGCGGATGGGGTGGTGCGCCGAACGGGAAAGGCGGACTTTATAAAACAACGAACCGCGGGGCGTCGTGGGTAAAATTAACCGGCAGCCAGTTCGACCGTGTCACTTCCCTGACATTCAATCCGCAAACACTTTCGCAGGGATATCTCACCACGGAAACACAGGGCCTTTGGGCAAGTATGAACATGAATGCCGCCATCCCGGCCTGGACCCTTGTCGAAAGCTACCCATTCAGGCAACCCGAGCGGGTATTTTTCAACCCGTTCAATGCCAATGAAATGTGGGTCACAAGTTTTGGCAATGGAATGAAGTCGGGGTTAATGAATTCTACGTTCATCGACGAAAAGTCACCTGCCAATGCCGGATTTTCCGTTATTCCAAATCCGTTTTCAGAGGAATTCCTGGTAAAAGCAAAAACTTCGGGAAATTATTTCGAAGTGATAAACAGCCTCGGCATTCCGATGGAATCGGGAGTGATTGAAAACGGGTCAGCCATGGTTTCAACCTCCCGATGGCCGCATGGAGTATACCTGGTGCGAATTTCGGGGAAGACCGTGAAGGCAGTAAAATATTAGCCGATCCGGTTTATTTGAATTTTCCGGAGCCTGATAATTTCGTACCTTGCAGCATTAACCATTAAACCGGTTCTGCCATGAAAACAAGCATCAAAATTTTCCATTGGATTCCCAGAATATTCTGCATCCTGGCTATTTTATTCGTCAGTTTGTTTGCCCTGGATTCATTCGCCCCCGGAATACCGCTCTGGCAGCAGATCGGGGGATTTTTCATGCACCTCATCCCGACATTCGTACTCATCCTTTTCCTGATCGTGGCCTGGAAGTGGGAACTGATCGGAGGAATTATGTATGTGATCATCGGCCTGGGATTGCTGCCGTTTGTTTACATGATGAACTACCAGATGAATCATTCTATATGGATGAGCCTGAGCGTGGTGCTCATGATCAATTTCCCGTTTGTCATGGCTGGAATCCTGTTCATTCTCAGTCACTTTCTTAAACGGAAAAACGCCAAAGTCTCCTGAAGTATTATTCAGCGGTTTCTGCCCCGGCTGACAAGACTTTCAACACTGCGTCAACAATTCCCCCGGCATCGAACCCGCATTCATGATGCAGTTCTGCGACAGATCCCTGTTCGATAAAAAGATCAGGCACGCCGAGACGCTGTACCTGGGCAGAATACCCGTTATCGGACATGAATTCAAGAATTGCTGAACCCATTCCTCCCATTACGGATCCATCTTCCACGGTGATGATCATGGTAAATTTTCTGAATACTTCATGGAGCATCGGCTGGTCCAAAGGTTTCAGAAAGCGCAGGTCAAAATGTGCGACGGAATGGCCCGCCTTTTCCAGGATGGCACATGCCTCGACCGCATAGTTTCCGACATGCCCGAGGCTGATGACCGCAATATCTTTGCCGTCGCATATCATTCTTCCCTTCCCGATTTCAAGGGGCATCATCGGCGTTTTCCATTGAGGCATGACGCCCCTCCCCTTCGGATACCTGATGGCAAACGGGCCCGCGTCTTTCAACTGCGCGGTGAACATCATGTTGCGAAGTTCTTCTTCGTTCATGGGAGAAGCCACAACGATGTTCGGAATGCAGCGAAGATAGGCAAGATCATAGGCCCCATGGTGCGTGGCTCCGTCTTCGCCCACCAGTCCCCCGCGATCGAGACAAAACACCACGTTAAGATTCTGCAGGACAACATCGTGAATCAGCTGGTCATACCCGCGCTGCATGAATGTGGAGTAAATGTTGCAGAATGGCACAAACCCCGAAGCAGCCATCCCGGCGCTGAATGTAACTGCATGCTGCTCGGCGATTCCGACGTCAAAAGTCCTGTCGGGCATTTTCACCATCATCAGGTTAAGGGAACAGCCAGTTGACATGGCAGGGGTCACCCCGACAATCTTTGGATTAGCCTCGGCAAGTTCAATGATAGTGCGGCCAAAAACGGTCTGGTATTTCGGTGCCAGCCCGTGGCATTTATCCTCTTTGATCGTTCCTGTTGTTTTGTCGAACACACCGGGGGCGTGATAAACCGTCTGGTCCTTTTCGGCTTTTTCGAACCCCTTTCCCTTCACCGTGTGAATATGAAGCAGTTTAGGGCCTTTGATGACGTTCATATCCGTTAACAGCTTCACCAGCCTGATCACGTCATTCCCGTCCACGGGGCCGAAATACCGGAGGTTAAAGGCTTCGAAAAGATTGCCGCTTTTGAGCAGGGTGGTCTTTACGGCATTCCCCAGCTGTTTGACAATGGCCCTGGAATTTTTACCATATTTTGTACCACCTCCCATCAGCAGCCAGATCTTGTCGCGAAGCTTGTTATAGGTACGGGATGTTACGATATCAGCAAGGTAATCCTTGATGGCCCCCACATTTTTGTCGATGGCGATCTGGTTGTCATTGAGGATTACCATGAGGTTGGCATTCGAAACCCCGGCATTGTTGAGGGCTTCCATGGCCATGCCGCCGGTCATCGCACCATCGCCGATAATGGCAACGTGATGTCGGTTGGTTTGCCCGCTCAGTTTGGCGGCCACCGCCATTCCCAGGGCTGCAGAGATGGATGTGGAAGAATGACCTACTCCGAATGCATCGTATTCGCTTTCCGACATCTTCGGAAATCCGCTGATTCCCTTGTGGGTGCGGATGGTTGCAAACCGTTCTTTTCTCCCCGTAAGAATTTTATGCGCATATGCCTGGTGCCCGACGTCCCAGATAATTTTGTCGAAAGGTGCATCGTACACGTAATGCAGCGCAACGGCCAGTTCTACCGCGCCAAGGCTTGCCCCGAGATGGCCGGGGTTGACCGACATCACCTCAATGATAAACTGCCTGATCTCCTCACAAAGGGCAGGAAGTTCATCCAGTTTGAGTTTTCTGAGGTCCGACGGGTAGTTGATGCCTGTTAACAATGGTCCAGTAAGCGGAGTCATGTTGTGGTTTTATAGTAAGCCAAGTTCCAGGAGCGCGGATTCCGAAAGCATATCCTTGTCCCAGGGAGGTTCGAAGGTGAGTTCAACTTTCACCTCACCGACACCCTCCACCATCTTGACCGATTCGCGTACCTGCATGGGCATATCTTCAGCCACGGGGCAGTTGGGCGTGGTGAGGGTCATCAGGATATTCACATCATTGGTTTGCTCATCTATCTGCAGATTGTAGATCAATCCCATGTCATAAATGTTCACGGGGATTTCCGGGTCAAAAACCGACCTGAGTGCTGCGATGATTTTTGCCTCAAACGGGCTGTGATGAACTTGATTGCTGGATTCCACGATTTTTTTTTGCAAAGATAAAGCAATTATGATTGACGAGCGGAGGATTCGCCAACAGACTTTCTATCTATTCAGTATAATCGGGCTGTTGACATCGCATACCGGCGGGCAAGGGCTCAGGCTCTGCGTATCGGTGCTGTATATGGTGTTGCCGACTGCATCATTGCCGGCATTGTCGATCCCGACAACAATTCCGATCCTGTTCGAATTATTATCCTTTCCCATGTATATCCTGAACCCGGTAAGACTTGCGTTTTCTGCCGCAATGCTGTTCATCGCACTCAGCTGGGCTTTGTCAATGGTAAACCCTTTGATCACCTGGTTGTACGCCGTCGCACCCGACAAATAATTGTTAAAGTAGCTGTGAGCCACGGCAGATGTAAGAGGGGTTATCCCCGGGGAAGGCATCGCCGGCGCACTTGTAAACGACATGAAACCGATGATCGAGATTCCGGAAACCATTCCCGTTAAAAACACCAGTGCCGTGAAAAAATATTTCTTTGTTTTCATATGATTTTTTATTTGGAATTGATTTAAATTAATATTAATTTTGCTCAAAGATAGTTGTTTATGATAAAATCACATAATTTTTTTTAGAAAAATTAACATAATTCATAATCATTAATTCCGGTGATCGGGTGGAAATTGTGAAAGAAAATTCAAAGGGCTTCCTTGCATTCCTGCTGCTGTTTATATTCCCGGTATCGGTACTCTACAGCCACGTCGATCAGGCCGGATATACCAGGATCTTGATTTCAGAGATCAGGGCCGCCGGGAACGACAGTGTGAAAATCAGCAAACTCGGCAGCCTTGCCTTCTTTTACCTCGACTATGCCGGCAATGGCCGTTTAGCCGACAGTGTCAGCGAAACAGCCATCCGGCTTGCCGAGAAAAGTCACCGGCCCGAATTGCTGTTCCTTGCATATAACATCTACGCCGAATCGAACGATCTGCACGAATTCAACCGGAAGGCGCTTGGCTATGCGTTGAAGGCGGAACAGATTCAGTTCAACGCAAAAAGTCCGGAACAGGTATTCCGTAATGATAAAAACCTGGTATCCGTTTTTCTGGCGGGCTACGGGTTCGACAAAGCCCTGGAGTACAGTTACAAGATGCTTTCGATAGCAGGAACCTTGGAAAATGTTGAATTAAAGGCGGAAAGTTATCTCTCCATCGGGCAAAGCCTTGAAGGTAAAAGTCAGAAAGTTGAAGCCTTCCGAAACTACCTGAACGCCGCAAGCCTTGCCGACAGGTCAGGCAACCTGGATTTAAGAATCATCTGCTGTTCCAGGCTGTCGGATTTCTACAACTTCAATAAGTTATACGACAAGGCTACCCGCTATAAATTGGTGCAGCGCGATCTGATTGTCAGGAACATGCCCGTAGATTCGGTTGCGCTGATGTGGGCGGAATATGAACTGCAGGTAATCGACCTCAATTCGAACTATAACGAGCTGTATGAAGGAAACATGAAGACCATTCTTGATTTCGCCGTGAGAAACAACCACAGGAGGATGCTGAACTATGAGATTGCGCTGATTCGCACGCATTACATTGAAGCGAACAAAATAGTCCTACTGCATGATTTTTATTACAAAAAATTCCCGGGAGAACTTGCAAGGCTTTCTTCAGACAATCCCGCACTGTTTTTCCGGCTCAAGGCGTTTTTTTGCGAAGAGGAGCACATGCCTGATTCTGCGCTCTATTATTTCACCCTGGCCGAAACAAGATTGCAATCCGATGCGAATCCGATCCTTCAATCGAAATTTTATTCCCGCTTCGGGCAGTTCCTCGTTCGGCACGGCTTCAGGGACAAAGCTATCGGGGCATTTACAAAATCGATGGAGCTTGCCAGAACTGCATCCTATATTGAATACATGCTGGGCGCAGCCAAACAGCTTGAAGAATTGTACGCGGGCAAAGGAGATTATAAAAATGCGTTCGCTTACTCCGTGTTAAACAAAGCGTTAAACGACAGCATCAGCAACATGTCGAAAAAGGATCAGTTGCTGATCATGGAAATCGACCATGAAACCAGGCAGCGGGACCTTGCCTTTGAGCTGGAAAAACAGTCCACCGCAAGGAGGCACTATCTGCAATATACCGCCATGACCATCGGGATCCTGACCGTGTTTGTCATTCTGATCATGCTGGGCAGTTTAAAAGTTCCCGAATGGATCATCCGGATGCTGGGATTCTTCTCCTTTATCTTTCTGTTTGAATTCATTGTTTTGCTGGCTGACAAGATGATTGAAGAGATTACCCATGGCGAGCCCTGGAAAATACTGCTTATCAAGATATTCCTCATCGGAATCCTTCTTCCCCTTCATCACAGCATTGAAAAGCGTGTCATCACGTACCTGCTTAACCACAAACTGATCAATATTCCCGGCTTTTCGATGGTAAAGAGGTTCAGGGCGCGGGGGAAGAAGAAGAAGTTAACGGGTGAAAAGGTGACAGGGTAACAGGGGAACAGGGTAACAAGGTAACAGGGTAACAGGGTAACAGGGTAACAGGGTAACAGGGTAACAGAGTGACGGGGGAGCCGGCAAACTGATGACTATTGTATAATCCTGTGCCCTTGATCCCGTTCACTTGTCACTTGTCACTTGTCACGTTGTCACTAAATATCAATCATTCACAAATAAACCATACTGCATATGAAAACAAAAATTGGAATCCTGGGATCGGGGGTGGTTGCGCAGGTGCTGGGCAGCGGATTCATGAAACACGGATATGACGTAATGCCTGGAACCCGCGATCTTTCAAAACTTGAAGGCTGACAGGAAAGAGCCTCAGGCACCTTTCATTTTAAAGACTGTGGCGTAGAGTTTCATCTGTTTGATCATGGCCGACAAGCCGTTGCTGCGGGTGGGCGACAGGTGTTCCTGGAGCCCGATCCGGTTAATGAATTCCATCCTGGCTCCGATAATGTCATCAGGGGTCTGGCCGGAAAGCACACTGATCAGGAGGTTTACTATACCTTTGGTGATAATTGCATCACTTTCGCCGGTAAATACCACCCGGCCCTCTTTCATTGCTGCATGAAGCCATACCTTTGACTGGCAGCCGGTAATCAGGTACTGATCGGTTCTATAACGGTCATCGATCTTTGGCAAAGTCTTTCCCAGGTCAATCAGGTAGTTATATTTATCCATCCAGTCGTCGAACATGTCGAACTCGGTGATAATCCTGGATTCTATTTCGGGGATGGTCATGGGGGTGTGGGTTTGGGGGGCAAAGGTAAGGAAAAGGAGGACAGGTCACTTGTCTGCTTTTTTTGTTAAAATATGTTAATTAATAGTACCATGTATTGCATAGTACTAAGTTTTGCATTATATTTGCCGCATGAATACAGAAAATCAAAATGCCCAGATGCGAAAAGGAGTTCTCGAACTCTGTATCCTGGCGATCATCGCAGAACAGGACGCATACGCTTCCGACATCATCACCAGGTTGAAGGAAGCCAGACTCATTGTTGTGGAAGGAACCCTCTATCCTTTGCTCACACGATTAAAGAACGACGGACTGACGGTTTACCGGTGGGAGGAATCAAAGTCGGGACCGCCGCGCAAATATCACCAGGCAACTGAGCAGGGGCTGATAGCCCTGGCGGAACTGAAATCCGACTGGCTGGACCTTGTCCTTTCGGTGGAGAAAATCGTCGGCATTCCACCAGGTAAGGCTGATGAAGCCTGACGGGTTGGCAAATTTAGTTTACACAATTTCAATTTATAATATCCATGAAAAAAACATTGACAATAAACCTGGGTGGCATCGTTTTCCACATTGATGAAGACGCCTATACGCTTCTGAACCAGTACCTCGAGAAACTTAAAAACCATTTCAGCAGGGAGCAGGGATCGGATGAAATCCTCAACGACATAGAGGCGCGCATCGCTGAAATCCTGCAGGAAAAACAGTCGGAAACGAAGCAGGTGATCACGATCGAAGATGTGAACGCTGTAATTGCCATCATGGGACAGCCGGTCGAGATTGACCAGGAAGAGGGTCCGAAAAAGCAGCAGGATTCTCCCGGCAGCGAAAAAGGGGACAAACGGTTCTTCAGGAATCCCGACGAGAAAGTCATTGCAGGCGTGTGCTCGGGCATTGCCGCCTATTTTCACCTCGACCCGGTATGGGTGCGGCTGATTTTCCTCGTATTCATTGCAGCCGGAGGTTCCGGGATCCTGTTATACATTGTACTCTGGATTGTTATTCCTGAAGCACAATCAACCACGGATAAACTTGAAATGAGGGGTAAAAAGATCAACATTTCCAACATTCAGCAATCCATGCGCGATGAGATATCCGACCTGGGCGGAAGGATCGGCAGCATGGCCAGTGAATCCGCTTCAACCATCAGGCGGGCGGGTGCAGGATCGTCTTCGGTGTTCGAAGTGATCGGCAAAGGCGTTGCTGAAGTGCTGACCTTTTTCTGGAAAGTACTGGTCATTTTAACCGGCATTATCCTGATCCTATTCGGCATCACCCTGCTCCTTGCGCTGGTTGCCTATACCCTCGGATGGACCGGCGGCATTTATTCGGACAATGATTTTACAGTTCTGTCTTTCCCCTCCCTGGCAAAACTTCTGGTGGGATGCAACATGCCGGTGGTTTATCTCCAGCTGGTCATCCTGGTTGTTCTGGGGATTCCAGTCTTTATGATGTTTTACAACGGGCTGCGGATGGTATTTCGTTTCGACCGGATCAGGCATCTCGGGCTCACCATGTTCAACATATGGCTTGTCGGACTATTCTTTCTCGCATGGTCGGCATTAAGGGTTTTCAACCTCTATAAATTTGAAGATGAAAAGCAGATTGAAATAGCACTCGTGCAACCAGCCTGCGACACCCTTTTTGTATCGCTGTTCCAGGATGATCCCGGGATGAAATATATTAAAGATGAACAGTACATGTTGCCCGGTGAATGGAAAACCGTCATTACAGACGAACGGGAATTGTACGTGGTACCCAAAATAAGCATCGAAGAAGCCGGCGACAGCCTCTTCTCCATTTCGCAGGTCACAATGGCACGCGGGAAATCGAGAATTGAAGCCCGTCAGCACCTTACCGGCGTCCGTTTTCAATCGGCAACTTCCGGGTCAACCCTGAGAATAAGCCCCTTTGCAAGGCTTCCCAGGGAAGAATGCTGGCGCGGACAGGTCGTCAACCTCACCCTCCGCGTTCCGAAAGGGAAATTCATTCATTTTGACAGGGAGTTTCAGTACCTTCGGCCTTCCTGGCACTATATGCTGAGCGAATCGAAAGAATCGACCTTTCAGATGACCGACAGCGGTATTGAAGTCACTCCCAACTAAGTCAGCATCTCCTTCGCTTTGAGAATCGCCAAAACCAGCTGATCGATCTCTTCTGTTGTGTTGTAAAATGCAAACGAAGCCCTTACCGTTCCTGGGATTTTAAGGAAATCCATCAGCGGCATGGCGCAATGGTGGCCGGTACGGACAGCTATTCCCATCTTGTCGATGATCATGCCCGCATCATAGGGATGTATGCCGCCGATAAGAAATGAAACAAGGCTGGCTTTATTCGCAGACGTGCCATAGTATTTTATCCCGTCGACAACCGACAGTTTTTCAATGGCATATTGCAGCAGATGTTCTTCATAGGCAGCAATGTCGGCCATGCCAAGAGCCTGCAGGTAGGCAACGGCTGCCCTGAGCCCCGCAACGCCTTCCACATTCGGCGTTCCTGCCTCAAACTTAAACGGGAGTTCATTGAACGTGGTATGGTCAAGGTAAACATCTTTGATCATCTCCCCTCCCATCTGGTATGGGGGTAATTCTTCAAGGTACTTTTCCTTGCCGTACAACACACCGGTGCCCATGGGTGCATACATTTTATGCCCCGAGAAACAATAGAAATCGCAGTCAAGATCCTGCATGTCGACCGGCAGGTGCGATACTCCCTGCGCCCCGTCGAGCAGCACCGGGATGTCATGCCGGTGTGCCAGTGCAATGATCTCCTTCACGGGATTGATGGTTCCCAGCACATTCGAAACATGCGTGAGGGCGACCAGCCTGGTTTTTTCGTTCAACAGGCCTTTCAATTCATCAGGATCAAGCTCTCCCTTTTCGTTGATCCCGAGCACACGCAATGTTGCCCCGCGTTCAAGGCACATCTGCTGCCATGGAACAAAATTGGAATGATGCTCCATGATGGTTGTGATCACTTCATCGCCTGTCTTGATATAACGTTTTCCAAAGGAGTAGGCTACAAGGTTCAGCGATTCGGTGGCGCCCTTGGTAAAAATGATCTCGCGGGTGTTTTTTGCATTGATGAACTGCCTGATCTCCTTGCGCGCCTCCTCGTATGCCTCCGTGGCCTTCACGCTCAGGTAATGCACGCCGCGGTGGATGTTGCAGTTGTCGTGTTCGTAGTAATGCCTGATCGCGTCAATGACCTGGCGGGGTTTCTGGGTCGAAGCCGCATTGTCGAAGTAAATGAGGGGGCGTTTATATACCTGCTGCTCCAAAATCGGAAAGTCAGCCCTTATCTTAGCAATATCAAAACTCATGATTCAGGTTTAATGTGCAAATTTAGCTGAATTTTTTCTCATACTCCTTAACTATCAGTCAAACCGACCGAACACGGCTCTGCGCCATTTTCACAGTTCGGGCGATCGTACCAATACATTTCAGTACTTCAGTTCACTAAAGCGTACATCCGGAAATTTTTTGTAGTTTTATCTCCGAATAATCCACCTCTAAACCATCTGCCATCATGAAAAAAATCATCATCCTGTTATTTGCACTTGCATTCCTTCTGCAGCCCTTGTTTGCCCAGCAGAAGACTGAATTAAAGATTGAATTTGAAAAATACACCCTCTCCAACGGGCTTGATGTCATCCTGCATGTCGATCGTTCCGATCCGATTGTAGCACTCGCCATCCGCTTTCATGTCGGTTCAAACCGTGAAGTTGAAGGCCGCACCGGTTTCGCCCACCTTTTTGAGCACATGATGTTTCAGAAATCCGAAAATGTGCCCGAGGACCAGTTTTTCAAGATCATCCAGAATGCAGGGGGAACGCTCAACGGCGGCACGAGCAACGATGCAACGACCTATTACGAAATCGTTCCGAAGAATGCACTTGAAAAGATCCTCTGGATGGAATCCGACCGGATGGGGTATATGATCAATACAGTTACAGAAAATGCCTTCAACATCCAGCAGAACGTGGTGCAGAATGAAAAAAGGCAATCGTATGACAACCAGCCATACGGATTCACCAGCTGGGTGATCGCCACCAACTTATATCCGAAGGGACATCCATACAGCTGGACGGTCATCGGGGAAATGGACGATCTGAAGAATGCCACCGTGAACGATGTGAAAGAATTTCACGACAGGTTTTATGTGCCAAACAATGCAACGCTGGTACTGGCAGGTGACTTTGATGTAGCAATTGCGAAAAAGCTGATCGGGAAATATTTTGGCGAAATCAAGCGCGGCAAGGATGTCTCGGACCCAAAACCGATCCCGGTAACGCTTGCGAAAACCAAAAAGGTTTACCATGAAGACAATTTTGCCAAAACATCGCAGATCCGGATGATATGGCCGACTGTTGAAGCTTACAATGATGATTCATACCCGCTGGAATACCTGGGTCAGCTGTTATCCCGCGGGAAAAAAGCGCCCCTTTATAAAGTACTTGAGAAAGAGAAGAAACAGTCGTCAAGCCAGAGTGCCCGCAATGGCTCGCAGGAAATTGCCGGGACTTTTGTCATCAGCGCAACGGCGAATGACGGGGTGAGCCTGAACGATATCGAAAAAAGCGTTTTTGATGCTTTTACCATGTTCGAAAAAGAAAGTTTCACCGACGAAGATGTCGAGCGCATCAAGGCCAGCCAGGAAACGGATTTCTACAACGGCATCAGCAGCATCCTCGGAAAATCATATCAGCTCTCTTCTTACAATGAAGACAAGGGGGATCCGGGTTATTACAAAACCGACATCGCTAAAGTTAAATCTGTGACTAAGGCAGATATCCTGAGGGTTTACGGGAAATACATTAAAAACAAACCTTACCTGGTCACGAGTTTTGTTCCCAAAGGCCAGCTGAACATGATAGTGGAGGGCTCGGAAAAAGCGGCAGTTAAGGAAGAAAGTATTTCGGATGCAGCCCAGGTGGCGATCAAAGACAAGATCGACGAACCCGACGTTAAAACTCCAACACAGTTCGATCGCACGGTAATGCCTGCAGACGGTCCCGATCCTTCGCTCAGCCTCCCGGCAGTGTGGACATCCAAACTTTCAAACGGAATGCAGGTATTTGGCATTGAGCAGAATGAATTGCCCCTTGTCGAGTTCAGCGTGGAGATGAAAGGAGGCCATTTTCTTGACCCCATTCAAAAGCCGGGCGTTGCCAACCTTGTTTGCGAACTGATGATGGAGGGAACTAAAAACAAAACCCCGCTGATGCTGGAGGAGGAAATCGACAAACTTGGAGCATCCATCAACCTGCGGGCTTCAAACAATTCAATTACACTTTCGGCCAACTCACTTGCCAGGAATTACGACCAGGTGCTTGCCCTGGCAAAGGAAATCCTGCTGGAACCCAGGTGGGACTCTGCAGAATTCGTCATGGCAAAAACACGATTGCTCAACAGTATCAAGCGCCAGAAGGCGAATCCGACAACCCTTGCCAGGAATGAGTTCAACCTTCTGGTCTACGGCAAAGACCACATCCTTGCCTCCCAGGTGATGGGAACGGAGGAGTCGGTTGCTGCCATCACCCTTGATGACCTGAAATCTTTCTATGCAACTGAATTTTCACCGTCAATTGCCTCTTTCCTTGTTGCCGGCAGCATCACCCGCGACAGGGCGATCGCTTCCCTTCAGGGGCTTGCCTCTGCCTGGAAGGCAAAGGAGGTGAAATTTCCTTCTTATCAGCTTCCCGCACCTTTGGAGCAGTCAAAGATTTACTTTGTCGATGTGCCCGGGGCCAAACAGTCGGTTATCAATATCGGATGTCTTGGACTGGCACGCCAGGACAAGGACTATTTTCCTGCCACGGTGATGAATTACAAGCTGGGCGGTTCATTCAACGGCAATGTGAACCTGGTGCTGCGGGAAGAAAAAGGGTTTACGTATGGAGCCCGCACGGGTTTCACTGCCCAGATCATCACAGGCACGTTTATGGCAAGTGCGAATGTCCGCTCATCGGCAACGGAAGAATCGGTTGATATTTTCAAAGACCTGATGGCAAAGTACGGAAAGGATGTGACTGCCGAGGACCTTGAATTTACACGCAATTCCCTTATTAAAAGCTATGCACGTCAATTTGAAACCCTGGGGGCAAAAATTGGCATGCTGAGCGATATCAGTTTATATCAACTTCCGGTTGATTACGTCAAAGGAGAACAATCGATCATTCAGAACATGACCCTTGACCAGTTGAAATCATTGGCACAGAAATACATCAACCCGGATAAAATGTACTATGTGGTGGCCGGTGATGCAAAAACGCAATTGGATCTCCTGGAAAAAATCGGGTTCGGTAAACCGGAGGTGGTGAACAAAAAATAACATTTCTACGGGGCTATACTTCGACTGTTTTCAAATGCAATCCTTCATTGCAGTCAGCATTAGCTGACTGCAATGGATTCTGTGCCAACCCTTGTACCCCGGCCCCATCGGGGCCTCATTCTGGTAGCCCGCAGTTAACCTGGACCTTCTGCGCGCCGTAGGTGCGCGATTATTGTTATTCAGAGCCCTTGGTTATTCAATCCATTATGATTTTCTCACGAAGAAAATTGTATTTTGTTTTGCATATAGAACAATATTATAGTATATTTGTACCACAAATAGAACAAAATAATGAACAAGGACATTGTCAAGAAAATAATCCTGGAGAACCAGCAGCGTATTCCCGCGTTGTCAATAATAAAAAGGGACTATACTGTTGATTTGGAAGCCAACTACATTTTCACCGGTCAGCGCAGGGCCGGTAAGACGTATTTTCTCTTCAGCCTGATCCGGGACATGATTAAACTTGGCACTTCCATTCAAACGGTGCTTTATATCAATTTTGAAGACGAAAGGCTGATCGGGTTCGATGTTTCGGAGTTCGATGGCATCCTGGAGAGTTACCAGGAGATGTTCGCCCACAAACCAATACTGTTTTTTGATGAAATACAGATTATCGGCGGGTGGCAGAAATTTGTCAGGCGCATGGCCGACAGCGGTTTTAAAATCCATATAACCGGAAGTAATTCGGAGATGCTCAGTAGTGAAATGGCTTCAACTTTGGGAGGAAGGTTTATGGTGATGGAGATTGAAACCTTATCATTTAAGGAATTCCTGTTGTTTCATGGAGTTGTCCCGGAAGCGAACCTTGAATTCTCACCCGGAAGGTTTGAGGTGATACGATTGTACGAACAGTATTTCTCGCAAGGCGGATTTCCCGAGCTCATTAAATTCAATGAAAAGAAAGAAAACCTGAGCAATCTCTTTCAGAAAGTTTTTCTCGGCGATATTATTGCACGTTACCAGGTAAGGAATCCTTATGCATTGCGCCTGCTGATCAAAAAACTGGCTGAGAGTACGATGGATGAAGTTTCGTATACACGGATGCGGAATATTTTAATCTCAACAGGCTCACAGGTTGGCACAGCTACTTTGATTGAATATGTAAAGTATCTTGACGAAACTTTTCTGATCAGTCCGCTGCTCAATTTCAATGCAAAAATCAGCAGCCGGGAAGCGAAGAAAAAGTACTATTTCAGAGACAATGGGTTGTTATCGTTGTTTCTGATAGAACCCGCATCATTTCAGCTTGCAACTTTGGTTTTTAATACGTTGCGTAAAAGTTACGGGGCCAGCCTTTTCTATCTTCGCAATGGTTATGAAATTGACTTTTTTATTCCCGGTGAAGCCTTGATCCAGGTGTGCTACAGTCTGAGTGAACCGGCTACACGGAAGCGTGAAACCTCTGCCCTGCTTCAGGCATTTGCTAAAAACCCGGTTAAAAACCTGTTCATTATTACTTATCAAACGGAAGAAGTCCTTGTTGAACACGGTGTCAATATCCATGTAATTCCTGCATGGAAGTGGCTGCTGCGGGAGTGATGCTTTCTCTTTTAACAGTCAGCCCGAATATGATGCCATCAACAGGCGGTTGGCCGGGAAAATCTCCCTGGCTGATCATGCTCGCGACGATAAATTCTTTCATGTATCGGACCATCCAATTCGAAAGCGGGTATCCCGAATTGCAAGACAATTGTAAATCAGTTTTAAGAAATTGTGAAGAAAATTTCCTGGTTTCTGGTATTACCTTTTAGCAAAAATCCGGATTAAGCAGAAAGTACAATTTGGTTTCTACAGATGAAATTGAACAGTTACCTGTCTTATTTGCGACCTCAAACCGGAAAATATGCAAAATTCATTGATAAAGTCTGATTATCAGACATTAATATACGAATTTCGAGGATATAAAGTCATGCTTGACTTTGACTTAAGTACACTTTACAGCGTTGAAACCAAGCGGCTCAAAGAACGTGTGAGGCGCAATCTGTCAAGGTTTCCGGAAGATTTCATGTTCGAACTCAGCATCGATGAGTTTGAATCTTTGAGGACGCAAATTGCGTCCTCAAAGCGGGGAGGAAGCAGATATGTTCCAATGGCTTTTACAGAACAGGGTGTTGCGATGCTTTCAACAGTCCTGAATTCTGAAAAAGCGATTCAGGTAAACATTGAGATCATGAGAGCTTTCGCCAATTACAGGGCATTATTGGTCGACAGCAAAGATTTCAGGCGGGAGTTGAAAGGGCTTGACGATAAAATAACCCAGATTTTCAAGTTTCTTCTGGAAAAGATTGATGCACTCAGTCAGAAGCACATCAATACCCAACGCAAGAAAATGGGTTATAGAAGAAAAGATGAAGAATAGTCTATAACTTGTGCTCTTCCTCAAGGATAATCCCCATATTTTTCATCAGGAATGAGGCATTGAGGTTGCGGCAAACGCCCGGTGAAAGTTTGTAGTCGATTTCCATTTTGTCGCCGGTGATCCGGATCTCAAAACAGAGGTTCCTGATGTTTTCAGGATAATGGTTGACCAGTTCACCCAGGGCAAGATCATGGGTGGCAAACAATCCGGCAAGTTTGTATTTCATCAGTTGCCTGATCAGGGCGATCGATCCGGTTTGTTTATCGGAGGAGTTGGTTCCCTTTAGGATCTCATCCAGCAGTATAAGCTTTTCCCGGCCGGCTTCGAGGTCGGTGATGATCTCCTTCAGCCGCCTCAGTTCGGCATAGAAGTATGATTCCCGCTTTGCCAGCGAATCATTTGTGCGGATGCTGCTGTGAATTTCAATGGGATAAAAAATGAGTTTTTCAGCAAAAACAGGGGCCCCGGTCATGGCCAGCAGCAAATTGGTACCGATGGTGCGCAGGAAGGTACTTTTCCCCGACATATTGGCCCCGGTGATGATGCGGAACTGGTTCCAGCCCGTGATGTCAATGTCGTTGGTGACGCATATTTCCGATGAGATAAGCGGATGCCCGATCTTTTCCGCGATGAACTGAAACCTGTCGCTCACGGGCACCGGGTAAGCATAACCCGGATTATTGAATGCATAGGTTCCGAGGCTGGAAAGCGCGTCGAATTCGGCCAGGATCGCAAACCATTCCGGCACCAGGTTGCGGTTAGCAACTCGCCATTTCTCCACTGCCATCAACACATGAATATTGAACATGAACAACCCGTTCATGATCACCGAAACCAGCAGGTTGAGGTTGGCATCCATCATGTTCAGCAGTTCCGACAGCCGTTTGATCAGTTTACCCGGTATCATCCCCGCCTTCGGGGAAAGACCATCCTGCAGTTTCCTGTTAAACTCCGCCGCGAATGTTGTTTCAGTTGCGAGTGTCAGTGCCATGGCATATTTTCTAAGGATATCAACCTGTGAAGTGACTGCCTGGTGAACGGCCATGGCTTTGCGGCCGTAAGCAAAAACGACCATCAATTGCAGCAATACCATGAAAACTGGAAACTGGACGGGTATGATTCCGAAAGCCGACAACAGGATTGAGCCTGATGTAACAGCAGGAAGCAGGAATGACAATACTTTCACGTACCGGGCACCCGGCATGCCCGAAGGGTCATTCAGCCAGTCTTTGAGGGCGGCCAGATCCACCAGCGAGGTTTGCTCCTCCACGAAGATCAGCTGAAGTTTCTGCCGGAATTCAATATCAGCCGCAAGTTCTGCAACCGCCTGCTGACGGGCCCGAATTTCATCCCTGTATGAATATGCACGGCTGAAATAATCGGCCAGTTTTTCCTTCCCGAAAACGGTGGAAGTCCGGTTCAGATACTGGAACAACGAACCCGTTCCGAAGATATCGAGGTCGAACGTATACGGGTGCTCCTGGCTGACAAATTCATTCCCGGGATTAAACGCTGAAAAATCATGTTGCAATGCAGGCAATTCCTGTTCATTGATTTTAATCATGCGTTGAAGCCGGAGAATTTTCCGTTTCAGGATGGTATCGTACCAGCCGGCAGCCAGGAAACCGCCGAAGAATGATACTGACGAAACAATAAAAAAAAGTCCCGGGAATTTAAATGCATAAAAGATGGAAAAGCCGGTAAGGATAAAAAGTGTCAATCGGAGCCATGGTATCCAGCGGAGTGGTTTTCGCAACCGGTCGATCCCGGCGGAAAATCCAGCTATACGTTGCATATAAATGGATACAAGGGTGCTCATAGTGGCATTATTCGCAGCTCCTTTATATTCTGCTGAGGTCGATCTGAAACTCCACCGGGTGTTCCGGCGTACTGCAGTGAAGCACACATTGTTCACAAATCTGGAGCTCCCCCTGCAGCCGTTTTTTCACCATATCTTCGATCCGCTGACGAAGTTGCGGGATGGCGATCTTCTTCACGATCTCATCGGCAAATGCGAACATCAGCAACATGCGGGCGGTTTCCTCGCCGATGCCTCGCTGGCGCAGGTAGAACATGGCATCCTGGTCGAGCTGGCCGGTTGTGGAACCATGCGAGCATTTTACATCGTCGTTGTATATCTCCAGGAACGGCTTCGAGTTCACCCTGGCAGTATCGGTGAGCAAAATATTCTTATTGCTCTGGCGGGCATCGGTCTTCACGGCGTTGCGTCGAACCAGCACGTGACCGTTGAAGATTGCGTGCGCATGTTCATCCAGGATTCCCTTGAATGTTTCATTGCTGGTGCAACCGGGAAAAGCATGATCAATAAAAACGTTGTTGTCGACATGTTGCCTGCCGTCCATGAGATAAATGCCAAAAATATTTGCATTCCCTTGCGGGCCGTTGAAATGCACCCTGATGTTGTTCCGGATCAGTCTGCCATTGAGCGAGATATAATGCGACTCCAGGTTTGAAGATGCCCCGAGGCGGAAGTACACCGAGCTGATAAGCGTACTGTTGTTGTTGAGATTCTGAAGTTTGTAATGATCCATCACTCCATTTTCGCCAACATGGATTTCCGTCACAATGTTCGAAAAACTGGCCTGGTGATTATACGAATCATCGCAGTGGACCAGTGAAAGCTTTGCATTGGCACCAACCACGATAAGGTTGCGCGACTGCAGGAAAAGGTTCTCATCATGGTGAATCACATTGATGAGCTGCACAGGTTTCGGGCTTTTCACATTGTCGGGAACGTAGATGAACACCCCGTCAAGTGCAAATGCCGTATTCAGTGCTGTGAAACCTTCAACGGCATCATCGGCAATGGTTCCATAATACTTTTCAATCAGCTGAGGATATTTCTTTCTGGCTTCGGCCAGGCTTCCCATGATGATCCCGTTGCCAAGTTCCATCAGCGGGACATCTTTTGAAACATACCAGCCATTCAACAAGCCGATTACGGCCGTATCGAGGTGCGGGATGTTGCAGCGGAAAACCTTTTGGGCGTCAACCTCCTCAAAGGGATTCAGATGATAATCATATCCGTGCCTGAAGCTTTCTTCAAGATTGGTCAGACGCCAGGATTCAATACCGGTACCCGGGAAACCCAGTTTTGAAAACGAATCAAACGCCTTCTCACGGATTCCGGCAAGGGCCGCCGTATCATTTATTGCCAGGGACTTCCTGTTCTTTTCGAACAGGCCGATAAACCTTTCCGCAGTGATTGTTTCTTTGGTTTGGGGTTGCATTGCTCACGTATTTACCTCACCCCCCGGCCCCCTCTCCCACGGGAGAGGGGGAGGGTGTGCTACTTTTGTTCTTGTTTTATCCAGTCGTACCCTTTTTCCTCGAGTTCGAGCGCCAGTTCTTTTCCGCCTGATTTAACGATCTTCCCTTCGAAAAGCACATGAACAAAGTCAGGCACGATGTAATCGAGCAGGCGCTGGTAATGGGTGATGACCACGAAGGCATTGTCGCTGCGGCGGAGTTTGTTCACGCCATTGGCAACAATGCGAAGTGCATCAATATCAAGTCCTGAATCGGTTTCATCCAGGATGGCCAGCATGGGTTCGAGCATGGCCATCTGGAAAATTTCATTCTTTTTCTTTTCACCCCCTGAAAATCCCTCATTTACAGAGCGGTTGGTAAGGTTTGAAGTGATCTCAACGAGCCTTTTCTTTTCTTCCATCAGGCGGAGAAAATCACCGGCGGGCAACGGATCAAGGCCTTTGAACTTACGCACCTCATTCACTGCCGTGCGCATAAAGTTGGTGATGCTGACGCCGGGAATTTCCACCGGGTACTGGAATCCCAGGAATATCCCCTCCCGGGCGCGGTCTTCGATGGATAGCTTCTGCAGGTCTTTCCCCTGGTAGAGAATTTCCCCGGCCGTAACATCAAACACTTCCCGGCCGGCTATCACTGAAGCCAGTGTGCTTTTCCCGGTTCCGTTCGGGCCCATGATGGCGTGTACTTCGCCTTTGTTCACCTCCAGGTTGACTCCCCGGAGAATTTCTTTGCCGTTGATGCTGGCGTGAAGATTTTTAATTTGTAGTAGCATGTAAATAAATTCAAAATGCAAAAATAAAAATGCAAAGACCTCTCCCCCCGGGGGTGAGGTTAACCAACACTCCCTTCGAGCGAAATTGACAATAGTTTCTGTGCTTCCACCGCGAATTCCATGGGAAGCTGTTTCAACACTTCTTTCGCGTAGCCGTTAACGATCAGGCCGATGGCACTTTCGGCCGAAATTCCACGCTGCTGACAGTAAAAAAGCTGGTCTTCTGAAATTTTCGAAGTGGTTGCTTCATGCTCCACGATCGATGATTTATTGTCTACCTGGATATAAGGAAAAGTATGTGCCCCGCAACTGGCGCCCAGCAGCAGGGAATCGCACTGACTGTAATTTCGCGAATTAACGGCGTTCTTCGAAATCCGGACCAGCCCGCGGTATGAATTGTTGCTCTTTCCTGCTGAAATTCCTTTGGAAATGATAGTGCTCCTGGTGTTCTTGCCAAGATGCATCATTTTCGTGCCGGTATCGGCCTGCTGGTGGTTGTTGGTAACTGCAACCGAATAAAACTCGCCCACCGAATGATCACCCAGCAGGATGCAGCTTGGGTATTTCCAGGTGATGGCCGATCCGGTTTCAACCTGTGTCCAGCTGATCTTGGAATTGCTTCCCTTGCAGATCCCACGTTTTGTTACGAAATTGTATATCACCCCGACCCCGTTTTTATCACCGGGATACCAGTTCTGAACTGTCGAATATTTCACTTCGGCATCCTTCATCGCCACAATCTCGACGATGGCGGCATGAAGCTGGTTTTCATCACGCTGCGGCGCGGTACAGCCTTCCATATAACTCACATACGCCCCTTCTTCGGCCACGATCAGCGTGCGCTCAAACTGCCCGGTATTGGCGGCATTGATGCGAAAATAGGTCGAAAGTTCCATGGGGCAGCGAACTCCTTTAGGAATAAAACAGAATGAGCCATCACTGAAAACCGCGGAGTTAAGGGCTGCAAAATAGTTGTCGGTATGCGGAACCACCGAACCCATGTATTGTTTTACCAGGTC
Organism: bacterium; assembly: GCA_037141055.1. Taxonomy (GTDB): domain Bacteria; phylum Bacteroidota; class Bacteroidia; order Bacteroidales; family FEN-979; genus CAIVAT01. Next base: position 80,920 of record JBAXDH010000002.1, read on the forward strand.
GGGATGGTTTTGAACCGCCTCGCTGAAGGAACAAAAGATGATTCCATGCTTTGAGAGTGTTTCGGAAAAGGTGGTTTTGACCGAAACGCTGTCGATCACAGCATCCACTGCCACACCGGCCACACCCGCCAGTTTTTTCTGTTCGTCGAGCGATATGCCAAGCTTGTTGAATGTCGCCAGCAACTCCGGATCGACCTCATCGAGGCTTGAAAGCTCCTTCTTTTTTTTAGGGGCCGCGTAGAAGATGATTTTCTGGAAGTCAATCGGCTCTATTTTCAGATGTGCCCATTCCGGCTGCGACATGGTGAGCCAGTGACGGTAAGCCTTCAGCCTGAATTCAAGCATGAACCCGGGTTCATTTTTTTTGCCGGAGATATAGCGGACAGTGTCTTCAGAAAGTCCAACGGGCGCAAATTCTGTATCGATATCCGTGACAAAGCCGTACTTGTAATCACCCTGGGTGACTTCATCCAGGATCTTGTTTGCGTCGGATGCCATTGATCAATAATTTAGAACAAATCTAGTCATATTTTGTGTTTCGGCAAGGGCCTGCACATTGTGAGGCAAAGATACATTAATTTAGGTATTGGAATGCTTGATTAGAAAAAAAGGCGGACAGGCGGACAGGCGGACGGGCTTTCACAATTTTTTCCAAGGATGGCGATATCATTTGTGTTGTCGGTTCCAAACACCGTTTCATTGGGGGAGATCACACCCCGGGCTTTTTTCTTATAGGTCCCCCGCTGAACCTCGTACCCTGTGATCATGGCTTCGCGCCTGAACTGGTAGGTGGTGTAGGAGGTAACGCTGTATACCTTCCTCCCCGACCGGGTTATGTTCTCAATTTAGCAGGAATACCTGTCAACCCATAATTATTAACAATCTGATTTTGTAAATCAAAATGTTTTAATTTCGTCGGACAGATTTCAGGATCGATATTGATTTTAAAGTAACTGGTTACCATGGAAATAACAGGAAAAGTCATTAAACTATTAGCACTTCAGACGGGTGCGGGGAAGAACGGAACCTGGAAAAAACAGGAATTTATCCTTGAAACTTCCGCCCAGATACCGCGGAAAATCTGTTTTTCACTCTGGGGCGATAAAATTGACCAGTTCAAACTTGCGGAAGGCGATGACGCCGAAGTTTCCTTCGACCTGGAGAGCCGCGAATTCAACAGCAGGTGGTATACCGAAGCCAAGGCATGGAAGATCGTAAAAAAAGGCGCCGGGCAACCGGTTCCGCCGGAGCAGGAGCCCCTGCCGGGCTATTATGAAATGCCTTCCGACGACGGAATGCCGTTTTAATACGCGATAAACCAATTGTATTAACCTTAATACCAATCGTTATGTCAAAAGGACAGGATCAGAAAAAAGAGGCCAAGAAAGAGCCAACCAAAACACTGAAAGAAAAAAGGCTGGAGAAAAAAGAAAAGAAAGCCAAGAAGTAAGAGATTTCAATCCTTACTTTTTTGTTCTTGATTTTTTCATTCCGGATCAGTTTTAAAACTGTTTCAATTTTATCGTTGTGCATGGCTGCGTACGATGTATGGTCCAGCACTTCAACCAGTCCCAGTTCTTCCTTTGCCAGCTTGCCTTTTTGGAGCAGCATGCCGACAATATCCATTTTGTTGATCTTTTCCTTTTTCCCGGCTGCAATATAGAGCGTGCGCCACGGGGACTTTTCGGGAAGAGTTAACTTCGCTGGCAGATCCTCTTCCTCCGGGGTTTCCCTGATGAACGGGGGCAGGTGATCGTTGACGGCAAGGAGCAGGTATGCGGTTCCCGAGGCATTCATTCTCGCAGTTCTTCCATTCCGGTGGGTGAAGATATCCAGTGAGCCCGGCAACTGGTAATGGATTACCGCCTCAATCTCCGGGATGTCAAGCCCGCGCGAAGCAAGGTCGGTGGTGATCAAAATCCGGTGGCTCCCGTTCCTGAACTTGATCAGTGAACGTTCCCGCTCTTCCTGCTCCATTCCCCCGTGAAAAATGCCATGCGCCAGTCCCTTATCCTTCAGCAGAAGACTGATGCGTTCAACCGCCTCCCTGTGATTGCAGAAAACCAGCGCCGGCCTGTTTTGCAGTTTGCAGACCAGGGCAAATAATATCTGTAGCTTGTCCGCATCCGCAGCTCTCACGTACTTAACCTTCAGCGCGGCAGTAGTTGGGGCTTCCTCCGCCAGGTAATCAAGAATCACAGGTTTTTTTACTCCCGTGAAGGAAGGGATATCCTTCATGTTTGTCGCGGATGTCAGGATTCGCTGATGAAGATTCTTCAGCTGCGAAATGATGTACGACATCTCCTCCTTAAACCCGAACTCCAGCGATTTGTCAAATTCGTCCAGTACCAGCGTGCGTATGCTGCCGGTTTCCAGGTACTCATTCCGGATATGCCATGATATGCGGCCGGGTGTACCGACAAGAACGGCCGGCGGATGGGCCAGGTTGTTTTTTTCCGTTTTAGAGGCATGTCCGCCATAAAAGCAATTCACTTTAAAACCGGTATTCATCTGTTTGAAAACCTGTTCGATCTGCATTGCCAATTCCCGTGACGGCACCAGGATCAAAGCCTGTACGCCGGGATGGGCGGCATTCAAACTCCTTAATACCGGGATCAGGAAGGCAAGCGTTTTTCCGGAGCCTGTCGGAGACAGGAGAACCAGGCCGGGGGCAGATTTTGCCGCTTTTATCGCAGCTTCCTGCATGCCGGTCAGGGAGGCGATTTTCAGGTTCTCCAGTATTTTTGGGATCATTCCGTAATTTTAGATCAAAATTAGCAATAATAACCGAACCCTTGTCATCCGGTTGCTGCATTGAAATACCTATTTATTATATTTGCAAAAAACGCACCTTCAACAGCGTTGCCGTACCCTGGTTCACAGGGTTTACCCGTAAATGATTATGTTTGAAAAAAAAGATAAAAAATCCGCAGAACCCGGTCCGAAGCTGACCTCGCTCGCTGAGCTGGGTGAGTTTGGCCTCATTGAGCGGCTTACAAAAAAGGTGAAGCATTATCACCCTGAAACACTGAAGGGCATTGGCGATGATGCAGCGGTAATCGATGCAGGGAACAGCGTCATCCTGCTTTCAACCGACCTGCTGGTGGAGGGGATTCATTTTGACCTCACCTACATGCCATTCAGGCACCTTGGCTACAAATCGGCCGTGGTTAACATTTCGGACATTGCCGCCATGAACGGCGTTCCAAAGCAAATGACAGTATCGCTGGCTGTTTCAAGCCGGTTTTCGGCCGAAGCGCTCGACGAACTTTATGCCGGTATCCTGATGGCCTGTGATAAGTACAAAGTTGACCTGGTTGGTGGTGATACCAGTTCGAACGTTAAAGGGCTGACAATTTCTGTTTCAATCATCGGAGAGGCGCAAAAAGAAGAGGTTGTTTATCGCAACGGCGCCAAACCCGGCGATTTGCTGTGTGTTACCGGCGACCTTGGCAGCGCATATATCGGCCTGCTGATTCTTGAACGGGAAAAGTCGGTGTTCCAGGTTGACCCGAACATGCAACCCGAACTCACTGGTTTTGATTACCAGATTGGCCGCCAGTTAAGGCCGGAAGCCCGGACAGACATCCGCAACCTGCTGCTGGGCATTGGCGTCAGGCCGACTTCCATGATCGATATTTCCGACGGACTCGCATCGGAAGTCCTGCATATCTGCAAACAATCCGGCGTTGGTTGCAAACTCTTTGAAGCAAAAATCCCCATTGATGAGCATACCCGTGAAATTTCTAAAGAATACAAGATCATTCCAAGTGTTGCCGCGCTGAGCGGCGGCGAGGATTATGAGCTCCTTTTCACCGTAAGGCAGGAGGATTATGAAAAGATAAGGGATGTTGCCGGGATCAGCATTATCGGCCACATGACCGCTGCCCCGGAAGGGAAAACGATGATAACACCCGACGGGAAATCCATCCCGTTAACCGCACAGGGCTGGGACGGGATGAAGGCCAAATGACCTCTCCCCCGGCCCCTCCCCTTGAAGGGG
>JBAXDH010000003.1:0-84161 GCA_037141055.1 bacterium
TAAACCTTAAATCTGTTTTCAATCTCACCAAGGCAATCCAGAAAGTGATGATCAAACAAAGGTTTGGATCGATTGTCAACATGAGTTCGGTGGTTGGTGTTGAAGGAAACAGCGGCCAGTCAAATTATTCCGCATCCAAAGCCGGCATCATTGGCTTTACAAAATCGATCGCACAGGAACTCGGTTCCCGCAACATTCGCTGCAATGCGATCGCACCCGGTTACATTGAAACGGAGATGACTGCAAAACTGCCCCAGGAATTCCGCGATAAATGGATCCAGGATATTCCACTGAAACGTGCAGGCACTCCTGAGGATGTAGCCAACCTTGCGCTATTCCTTGCATCCGACCTGAGCACCTATGTCACCGGCCAGGTAATTCCCGTGTGCGGCGGACTGCATACCTGATTAATCCCGGAATTTTGGAACTGGTTACGGAATACCCCTTCGGTTTAGTGTTTCTGTGCCTCCTGCTGGGAGCCTTATATTCCTTTTTCCTTTATTACCGCGAAATCAAAAAGGGATTAAAGTCACCGGTACGCTGGGTAATGCTTGTGTTCCGCTTTCTTTCGGTCTCATTGATCTCCTTCCTTCTGTTGGGGCCCCTGATGAAACAAACCCGAAAGATCGTTGAAAAACCGGTTGTCATTCTCGGGCTGGACAATTCCCGGTCAATGTTACTTACAGGCGATTCTGATTATTACCGTAATGAATTTCCCAGGTCGGCCGAAGCCCTGGTGAATGCGCTTCAGAAAAAATGTGAAGTCAAAATCTATTCCTTCGGCGACAAACTGACCACCGGATACAGTACTTCCTTCTCCGGACTTAAAACTGATATTTCCGCCTTTTTCAACGAGGTAACCAGTCGCTATACCAACCGTAACGCAGCCGCCCTGATCATCGCCACCGATGGCATTTACAACGAAGGGACTGATCCGTTTTATGCAGCGCAAAAAATTCAGTTTCACGTCTACACCATTGCGCTGGGGGACACGGCTGTAAAAAAGGATGTCCTGATAAAAAAGATACTGGTCAACAAAACCGCTTACAAAGGTGATAAATTTCCGGTCGAGGTATTGGTCGAAATGAACAAATGCGCCGGCGCCACTGCAAAACTGACATTGTCGCAGGGTTCACGCCTTCTTGAAACCAAAGAAATCAGGGCAACCGGAGACCATAGCCTTCAGAAAGTTTCCTTCATGCTCGAAGCCAGGGACAAAGGGCTGGTGAGGTACTCGCTGCAGATTAACGAAATGAGTGGGGAAGGAAGCAAACTTAACAACAGTGCGGGTTTCATCGTTGAGGTTCTGGATACGCGTCAGAAAATCGCGCTTATTTTCGATGCACCCCACCCCGATGTTACAGCCATTCTCAAAGCACTTGAAGGCTCTTCCCATTTCGAAATTGACCCGATAAGGGCCGATAACCTGCCAAAATCATTTGAGAAATACGACCTTGTCATTCTCAACCAGCTTCCGTCGGTTACCAACGTTGCCGACCTTGGAAATTTATTCCGGTCGAAGACTTCCATGCTCGTCATTGTTGGATCGCAGTCCGATATCAACGCGCTCAATAATCTGAAACCGGGTCTGATCATCAACTCTTCACGAAACTCTTTCTCCGAATCCCAGCCGGTTTTCAGCGAGGACTTTTCCCTGTTTTCAATGGATAAGAAAAGCATTGCGCTTTTCAGGGAGTTTCCGCCGCTGCAGTCTCCTTTTGGTTCTTACCAGTTCAGCCCGCTTGCGGATGTGCTCTTTTACCAGAAGATCGGAAATGTTTCCACACGGATCCCAATGATCATGTTCACCCATGTCGCAGAGAAAAAGATCGGGTTTATTGCCGGTGAAAACCTTTGGCGGTGGAGAATTTCCGATTTTTTGCAGCAGTCAAATCATGAATCCTTCGACCTGTTGGTTGATAAAATTGCACAGTACCTTACCACCAGGGATGACAAAAGCTTTTTCAGGCTCCGACTCAACAGCAGGTTTTCAGAAAATGAACCTGTGGAAATTGATGCGGAGGTATTCAACGCATCATATGAACTGATCAACGACCCCGATGTTAACATCACCATCACCGATAAAGAAGGCAAGAACTTCCCTTTTGTCTTCAGCAAATCAACCAAAGCCTATTATCTCAATGCAGGACTTTTTCCGGTTGGGGAGTATTCATTCAAGGCCGTTGTAAGGCACGGATCAGCGACTTACGAGAAAACTGGTAAATTTTACGTGGAGCAGGTGAACATTGAGAGTTCAAACCTCGTGGCCGATCACAATCTCCTGTTCCGGATCGCCTCGTCGCATGATGCTGAAATGATCGGACGGAACGACATCGGAAAACTGGCTGACAAAATACTGGCCAGGGAAGATATCCGCCCGGTTGCACTTTACCAGCAACGAATGTCTGACCTGATTGGAAATCCGTGGCTTTTTGCACTGATTCTTGCCCTGCTTTCGGCAGAGTGGATCATCAGGAAACGCGAAGGAATGTGAGTTCCAAACTGATGGACTAAAGGTCCCTTTTTGCCAGCACAAAGTAAACAATCCCGATCATTACGGTTGCATATCCAAGCGGAATCAAACACGCCAAAAAACTGACCGAGTCCTGCAAATTCAGGCCCATTAAATTTTTCAGTACCTGGATCGAAGGGTATTCCGTAATGCGGAGCACCGCATTCACCGGAAGATAAGGAGAAATCCCGTTTTTGAATACAATCGGACTTTTCAGGAAATAGTACAGGATTGGCTCTACGATGAAAACATACAACGTAAACAGCGCAATCGCGAGCCCCGTGTTCCGCAAAAGGAATCCAAAAAAAAGTGCATAAACCTGCAGGGTCAGCACGGTAATGAAAAACCCAAGCATGAAGGTTGATTTTTCAAGTATCAGCCCCAATGTCAGATCCGATGTGTGCGAAATGCCGATGACGAGGGTCCCAATGGTTAACAACACCGTCATAACAACCGAGATCAGCAGGATAAGCATCAATTTCGATGCAAGGAATTCAGCCTTGCTCATGCCGTTGATCACGTTCTGCCTGATCGTTTTAAATGTAAATTCATTGGTTATCAGGATGATGATCACAATGGCAGGAAAGATGAGCACATAACGGATGGTAGCAAAGAAGGCGATGTTTTGCCAGAGCCACGGAAAAAAATAGATAGTTACATGCGGTATCGGAATGGGCAAATGCTTGTTGGTATTGTCAACCATGTTGTTGATCATAAATTCTGCCATTAACAGTCCAAGCGCGAGGAACAGGAAGTACAGGCCGGTAAGTATCCAGAAAATCTTATATGTTAAAATTTTCTTGAACTCAATCTTGAGGAGCTTTATCATTTGTTATTGTCTAATAATTCGAGAAAATGCTGTTCAAGGCTTCGTTTTCGCTCCGACAGATGCGTAAGTGTGATTCCCTGCTGAAAGAAAAACCGGTTCAATTCCTCCGGGTTCACAATGTCTTTAAAGTAAACCTGTATGCTTTCCGCACCGGGAGTAAGGGACTGAAATGCCGGGTGCGAACGGACGGCAGCGGAAAGGAGTTCGGGATTCATCGCGGCAAGCTCAAAAGAATCGGATATTGCCAGCACTTCGCTCACTTTGCCGTCAAACAGTTTTTTGCCTTTATTCAGCACCGCCACATGGCTGCATATCTTCTGAACTTCATCCAGCATATGCGATGCAATGATGATCGTTGTTCCCTGGCTTGCAATAAGAAGGATCAACTCGCGGATGTTTGCGATGCCCTGCGGATCAAGCCCGTTTGTAGGTTCATCGAGGATCAGCACATCCGGGTTGCCCAGCAGTGCGGAAGCAACGGCAAGCCGCTGTTTCATCCCGAAGGAGAATGTTTTGAACCGTGTGTTTCTTCGCTCGTAGATGCCTGTCAGGTTAAGCACACGTTCAATGTCGTCATACCCGAGATCTTTGATGTCGGCCACTATTTTCAGATTGACAACCGGGCTCAGGTACGGGAAAAAATTCGGACTTTCGATCACACTGCCGATTCTCTTCCGGCTTTCCTTCGAAGGAATCTTCCCGAACCATTCGAAACTCCCGGTATTGGCTTTAATCAAGTCAAGAATGATGCTGAGGGTGGTAGTTTTGCCACTGCCGTTCGGGCCCAGAATTCCAAATACCTGGCCCTTGTGAACGTCAAGAGAAAGATCATTGACTGCCTGTATCTTTCCGTATCGTTTCGAAATGTGGCTGATAGAGAGTACGGTTTCCAAAATTTAAGTGATATAAGGTGTGAATAGAATAAACCTGTGACGTTCCATAAGAGGAATCATTATCATCGGTACAAAAGGAATATTGTTGGTTTCTTCTGAATATCGGGTTTTAGATGCCGCCATTCTGAAATGGGTTGCGATCTTATATTTTCGTTTACCCCGGAAATATCAGTCGCCAGGCAAAGCTGTGTTTCAGGCCTGCATACCCTGGTCAGCGCCTCGAACAACTGCAGGTTGCGATAAGGGGTCTCGATGAAAATCTGGGTCTGGTCTTTATCCTGGATTGTCTTTTCAAGTTCTTTGATTCTCCTGGCAAGCAATTGTTTATCAGCGGGCAGGTATCCTAGGAAAGCAAAATTCTGACCGTTAAATCCCGAAGCCATCAAGGCAAGCAGAATTGAAGAGGGGCCGGTAAGCGGAACAACCCGGATGCCAAGTTCATGAGCCACTTTGACAACCAGCGAACCCGGGTCGGCAACACAGGGCACACCTGCCTCGGATAAAAGCCCGGTATCCTGCCCGTTTAATGTACCAAGGAGGTAATCAAGGATGTCCTGGTCCCTGGAATGCTCATTAAAGACCATGAAATTAAGATCATCGATCGGTGTTTGAACGCCTGCCTTTATCAAAAACCTGCGGGCGGTGCGGATCTCCTCCACGATAAAAAATTCCAGCCTGCGGATAACTGCTAGTGTGCCCGGCGGCAGGACTGATTCCAGGCTGCCGTCTGCCAGCGGGGAGGGTAAAAGATACAAGGTGCCTTTAGCCATTTTTCATCCAGGGTAAGTGATCAAGGTCAACATTTCCGCCGGAGATAATGATGCCCACTTTTTTTCCGGTGATACTGATTTTTGCTTCCATAAGCGCTGCAAAAGGCACTGCTGAAGAAGGTTCGACGATTATTTTCATGCGTTCCCATAAAAACCGCATTGCCCGAACAATACTCTCTTCGCTCACGGTAACGATATCATGCACATGTTCCAGGATTATCGGGAAGGTGATGGAGCCAAGGGAGGTGCGCAGACCATCGGCCATTGTATCTGGCTTTTCCGATGGAATAAATCTTTTGTGAATAAAAGACTGGTAAGCATCATTTGCATTTTCAGGCTCTGCGGCAATCACTTTTCCACCGGGAAGGAAGTAATGCACCGCCAGCGCGGTGCCGCTGAGAAGTCCGCCGCCGCCGACCGGTGCCATTATAATATCCGGGTCACCTGCTTCCCTGATCAGTTCCAGGGCCGCAGTGGCCTGTCCCGCAATGATCTGCAAATTATTGTAGGGATGAATTTCCGTTGCACCGGTTTGTGCCAGAATTTTTTCAAGCGTCGTTTCCCTCGCTTCGAGGGTCGGCTCGCAGAATGTAATGATGCCTCCATATTCCTTTACAGCATCTATTTTAATCCGGGAAGAGTCGGATGGCATCACGATATAAGCCTTTGTGTTCACCAGCAATGCCGCCCGGGAGAGCGCCTGCGCGTGATTCCCGGAAGAGTGCGTTGCCACGCCGCGCTGCAGATGAAGTTTGTCAAGCGACAACACCGCATTGGTTGCCCCGCGGGCTTTGAAAGCGCCAACCTTCTGGAAATTCTCACATTTGAAATAAACATCCGCATCAAATAACCGGTTGATGGTCTGTGAGGTAAGCAGGGGAGTGTGGTTGATAAACGGCGATATCCTTTGGGCCGCTTCCAGGATGTCTGACGACGTTATTTGTTCATTGTGGTTCATTTGTTCCGCGCCCCAAGGACGATTTTTTCCACAACCCGGTCGCATGCCTGATCCAGCTGAACATAAACATCTTCGAATGCTTTCATTCCATGATACCAGGGATCCTGTACATCCATGTTTTCACCGGGATACAGCATGTTCAGCATGTAATCGACTTTCGACCGGTCGGCATCATTCCTGGCAAGTCTCATGATTTTCTGGTAATGAGATGAATCCATCGCATAAATGTAATCAAATTCATCGAAATCAGAGACAGAAAACAACCTTGCCCTGAATGATGACAGATCGATTCCCCGTTTTCCTGCCACGGCTTGTGCACGGGAATCCGGTGGATCACCTGCATGAAATGACTCAAACCCGCAGGAATCAACTTCTGCAGGAACTTTAATTTTTTTCAGCTTTTCACGGAGAATCCCTTCAGCAAGAGGGGAGCGGCAAATGTTGCCGGTGCAGACAAAAAGAAATTTTATCAAGGTTGTTATAGATTCTGTTAAAGTTTAATCCGCTTATCGAGTTCTTCAACAAAATTTCTGAACTGTTTGTCTGTTTCAACAAGGTTGTTGACAGTCCGGCATGCGTGCAATACCGTAGCGTGGTCTTTATTTCCGCAATGAAGGCCGATGCTTGCAAGGGATGATTTGGTGTGTTTTTTGGAAAAATACATGGAAAGCTGCCTTGCCTGCACAATTTCCCTTTTTCTTGTCTTTGAGTTGATCAGTTCAACAGGTATGTTGAAGAACTCACAAACTACCTTCTGGATATAGTCAATGGATATCTCGCGGGAGGTGTTTTTAACAAACTTGTCAATCATTTGCTTGGCAAGATCCAGGGTAATGATTTTCTTGTTCAGGGAAGATTGGGCAAGCAGAGAGATCAGTGCGCCTTCAAGCTCCCTGATATTCGTGTTGATGTTATATGCAAGGTATTCAATTACTTCGGCAGGAATCGTGATGCCGTCGTTGTACAGTTTTTTATGGAGAATCGCAATGCGCGTCTCAAGGTCGGGAATCTGCAGGTCAGCGGATAATCCCCATTTGAATCTTGACAGAAGGCGCGGTTCAATACCTTTCATTTCCACCGGAGGCTTGTCTGACGTGAGGATGATCTGGTTGCTCTTCTGGTGAAGGTGATTGAAAATGTGAAAGAATACATCCTGGGTTTTTTCCTTCCCGGCAAGGTTGTGAATATCATCCAGGATAAGCACGTCGATCATCTGGTAAAAGTGGATGAAGTCGTTTTGATTGTTATTCCTGACCGAATCGATGAACTGGTTCGTAAACTGGTCGGTTGTGACGTAAAGGACCGTTTTTTCAGGGAAATTATTTTTCACCTGGAGGCCAATGGCATGCGACAGGTGGGTCTTGCCAAGGCCGGTGTAACTGTATAACAGCAAAGGGTTGAACGCAGTTTTTCCGGGGTTGCTGGCAACGGCAAACCCTGCCGACCGGGCCAGGCGGTTGCAATCACCTTCGATGAAATTTTCAAATGAATAACTCTCGATCAGTTGGGAGTTGATTTTGATCTTTTTCAGTCCGGGGATGATAAACGGGTTCGGAATCTCTTTTGATGTGCCTCTGTTCAAGTCGATCGGCATAGACACGGGTGAATTTAAAGTTGCTTTTTTCTCGCCTGTTGGTACCTTGATGGTGTAGGGCCCGGAATCAGAATCGGAATTGTCAACAATAATACTGTACTCCAGTCTTCCTTCAGTTCCCAGTTCCTTTTTAATTGTCTTTTTAAGCAAACCTATATAATGTTCCTCCAGCCATTCATAAAAGAACTGGCTGGGAACCTGGATCGTTAAAACCTGGTCCTTCAGTTTAACTGCATTAATCGGAAGAAACCAGGTTTTAAAACTCTGATAGTTGATATTATCTTTAATGACTTTAAGGCAATTTTCCCAAACTTCGACTGCGTTCTTTTCCATTAATTGAAATGCCATGTGTGATTAATTGAGCGCTTTACCGTATCGATATGCTAATCAAGGTATTGAATTTTGGTGGGGCAATCAAAATCCTCTTTTGAAGGTCTCATTATTTAATTAACAAATTTTCAAAAAAAAAGTGGAAAAAAAAAATGTTTTACCCTTGATTTTTCAAAAAAATGTTTTCGAAAAAACCCTGCAGGATCATCCAGGAAACCATAAAAATAATTCTATTTTCCATGACATCAGTTTATTAAGTAACGAAAATATTGAACATAACTTCGCTAATAAGAATAAATATAAACAACATGATGCTTATGGTTCAGTCAGTTAGAAAAATCAATGGTTTTGTTTTTTTTATTTATCGTACCGAAACTAAAATGTAATACCGTATAAATACCTAGTTTTTTGTCAACTTTATGCTTTTAAGCCTGTTCATCCGGTCTTCAATTCTTTTCCCATGGCTTTTTCGAATCTGGAAGTCGATTTCACATTTTTCCTGGGCGGTTTGATAACTGATTTTAACCCCTTCGTCCTTCAGAATTCGCATAATTTCGTTCATGATGGTGTAATCAAAAACAACCTTATATTTAACCAGGATCGTTTTTTCAATAATGACTGCATTTTCAAGCGATTCCCTGGCAGCAGTGCGGTAGGCATGTATGAGACCCGGAATGCCCAGTTTTGTTCCTCCGAAGTACCTTACAACCACCACAAGGATGTCTGTAAGTCCCATTGACAGGATCTGCCCGTATATCGGTTTCCCCGCCGAACCAGAAGGTTCCCCGTCATCGTTGCTGCGAAAAGCCTTGTTTTCAACTCCAAGCCGGTAGGCATAGCAATGGTGGCTGGCATCGTGATAGACCTTCCGCAACTCGTCGAGATTGGTCTTCACTTCCTCCTCTGTGGTAACCGGCATGGCAACAGCAATGAATTTACTCGCTTTATCCCTGAATAACGCCTTTGTCTCGCCTTCAATAGAAAGAAAAGAATCTTTAACATCTTCCATCCTTGCGAAGTTACTTTTATTTTTAATTTCGTGGAATGGACCAATCGAAAAATTCAGTAAAAAACCTCATAGGACGTTTCAGGCAGGAACTTGACGGCATGTATCCTGAAGGGGAAATAAGCCAGTTCATCTACCTCCTTTTTGAGGCCTATTTGGGATGGCCAAAAACAACGGTGCAGATGTCCTTTGGAAATGCTGTACCTGACCCGGAGATGAGGCTGTTTGAAACGGCGCTGACGCAATTGCTTGCAGGCAGGCCGGTTCAGCAGGTAATCGGGCAGACCTGGTTCAACGGATTGGTGTTTAAGGTTAACGGGCATGTACTGATTCCCCGGCCGGAAACGGAAGAATTATGCCTGATGATTCACAATGACTTCCAGGGACCACCTGACCCACGCCTGTCAATACTGGATATCGGAACAGGTTCAGGCTGTATCGCGATAGACCTGAAAAAACATTTTCCAACTGCGGAGGTAACTGCCATCGATTTATCGGACGAAGCCCTGGCCGTGGCAAAAGAAAACGGTCAACTGAACAATTGCGAAATTAAGTTTGTCCGGGCCGATATTCTCAATCCAGATCAATGGGATCAGTTCGGACAATTCGATGTAATCGTGAGCAATCCCCCGTACATACCTGAAAACGAGCGGGCGCTCATGCACCGCAATGTAACCGGCTATGAACCTGGCACGGCATTGTTTGTGCCTGATGAAAATCCGCTGTTATTTTATCGTGCCATTGCAGAATTTGCAACGCAGCACCTGAAGCCCCGTTCGCGGTTGTATTTTGAGATCAATGAGAGGTTTGGGGCGGAAGTCTGTGAACTTTTATCGTTATCCGGCTTCGACAACGTCAGGTTAACCCGCGATATCCATGGAAAAGACCGGATTGTTTCGGCAAAGTATCTTCCTGCACCAGCCGGTGACATCCTGTATTAATATGGTGTGCTAAGGTTTTCCGAATATTGCTGTACCAATCCTTACCAGGTTACTGCCTTCTTCGATGGCTATTTTGTAGTCGCCCGACATCCCCATGGAGATGATGCGAAACGCGTCATCATCAATAAAACAGAGGGTCTTCAGCATGTCAAAATATTCCCGCAGGCACCTGAATTCTCTTCTGACAATATCTGTATCGTCGGAAAAACTGGCCATTCCCATGATCCCGGTAATCCTGGTGTTTTTCATTTCCCGGTACCCGGCCGATTGAAGGAGGGACTTGCCCTCCGCTAAATCCATGCCGAATTTTGTCTCTTCCGTTGCAATATGGAACTGCAACAGGCAATCAATCACCCTGTTGTTTTTCAGCGCTTCCTTATTGATTTCCCTGAGCAGTGCGAGGCTGTCGACGCTGTGAATAAGGTGAACACAAGGAGCAATGTATTTGACTTTATTGGTTTGCAGATGGCCGATGAAATGCCACTCGATATCCGGCGGAAGCTGCGAATGTTTCAGTGCCAGCTCCCGGGCCTTGTTTTCGCCAAACATCCGCTGGCCCGCCCGGTATGCCTCCAAAATCGCCGGAACTGGCTGCATTTTCGACACAGCCACTACCTGAATATTCTCAGGAATGGAATGTTGCAGCATCTTTATTCTTTCAGGGATCATTTGATTCAGGGGGGTTGGATATAACAAAAATACACATTTGGACCAATGGGACAATGGCTTACCTTTGCATTTTGGTACATTATGAGAAAAATTCTCTTATCTTTTTTACGGCAGCTGGTTTTCTGGATACTGTTTTTCAACCTCACACGGCTGATTTTTATTGTCTATTACCTGAAGATCATCCTTGTAGAGAAAATCAGGTTCGTTGAAGTTCCGAGCGTATTCATACATGCCTTTAAACTCGACCTCGCCACTGCCTGCTATATTATGATTTTTCCTTTTTTGATCCTCGCCTTTCAGTCAGTTGTGCATCTGAAATGGCTCAACCTTGTCAATAAAATCTATGCGGGATTCATAATCACCGGTTACAGTCTTACTGCTGTGGGTGAAATGGGAATTTATGCCGAATGGAAAACCAAACTTACCTACAAGGTGATAAAATATTTCAACCATCCCGGTGAGATATTCAACTCGGCTGAAACCGGTACTTTTTTCCTTCTGGTACTCCTGTTCTTAGCCATTTCAGCGGCGGGCATAATAATGTATATCAAACTGTTTTACCTGCCGCCAGGGGAAGCAGCGAGGAAACCGCTGTTTACGATAAGTTTTGCATTGATTGTGCCCCTGCTCTTATTTGTCGGGTTGCGCGGCGGGGTCCAGCAGATCCCCATCAACCAGAGCCAGTCCTATTATTCCGATCACAACATTCTCAACATTGCTGCTGTAAACAATGCTTTCAACCTGTATATCAGCATCTTCGAAAATTTGCAAAACTTCGACCATGATCCGTACGTGTTCATGGATAAGAGAACCGCCGCGGAAATCATGAAGAAAATTTACCGGGCACCTTCCGATTCGAGCCTGTCAATCCTTACAACCGAACGTCCGAATATCGTGTTGCTGATCATGGAAAGCTGGTCCGCCGATTTATTCGAAGACCTTGGCGGCGAACCGGGAATCACTCCTGAGTTTAAAAAACTGGAAAAGAACGGGATACTCTTCGACCAGGTATATGCGACCGGTGCCAGGTCGGAGCAGGGCATGGCCTCCATCTTTGGCGGCTTTCCTGCACATCCGGTGAGTTCGATCACTGTTCAGCCTGATAAATTTGTCAAATTGCCCAGCATTGTCAAGGTGCTTAAGAACCAGGGATACAGTTCTGCGTTCTATTTCGGCGGACAGCTGATTTATGGAAACATCAAGAGTTATATCATTTTCAATGGTTTTGATAAAATAATGGAAGGCGACGATTTTCCGAAAAGCATTCCCCAGGGAAAACTCGGAATTCATGACGAATTCACGCTTGGTTATATGGAAAATGACCTGGGGAACATGAAGCAGCCATTCTTTGCCGCACTCTTTACGATCAGCACGCATTCGCCCTGGGACCAGCCCTATAAAAAACCGTTGAAGTGGGGTGACAACGAGCATGAGTACATCAATGCAGCCTATTACACCGATCACTGCCTGGGCGAATTTTTCGCAAAAGCAAAAACACAGCCCTGGTATGAAAATACACTGTTCATCATTGTTGCCGACCACAGCCACAATTCATACCGGAACTGGCATCCTTATTCAAAGGAGTACCACAAAATACCCATGATGTTCTATGGAAATGTGATCAGGGAAAAATACAGGGGAACCATATGGCATAAACTCGGAAACCAGAATGACCTTGCGGCCACATTACTCGGACAGATGAAACTGCCTGCCGGCGATTTTCATTACAGCAAAAACCTTTTCAATCCCGCATCACCCGAATTTGCTTACTATACAACAGAAGACGGGGTAGGCTGGATTAGACCCAACGGATATTTCACCTACGATAAAGGCTCCGATTTTTATTACTGGTGGACCGACCCAAAACTTGCCGATTCAATAAAGCAGGAAGGAAAGGCTTACCTTCAAACGGTTTTTGGAGAATACATGAGCAATTGAACAAACGCTAATCCAGGGCATGAACAACAAGGCCCGAACGCAGTTTGGGTTCAAACCATGTGGTTTTCGGGGGCATGATGTTTCCTGAATCGGCAATATCGATGAGTTGTTTCATGGATACGGGATAAAGTGCAAAGGCGGCTTTCATCTCTCCGCTGTCGACCCTTTTCTGCAATTCGGCGAGCCCGCGGATACCGCCCACGAAATCAATCCGGTCTGAGGTCCTGAGATCGGCAATTCCAAGAATGTTATCGAGCACCAGCCGGGATAGAATTGTCACATCCAGCACACCGATCGGATCGCCGTCATTGTATGTCCCTTGTTTTGCAGTCATTGAATACCAGGTGCCCTCAAGGTACAATCCAAAATTGTGCAGGGAGGAGGGTTTGTAAACCGCGCTTCCCTTCTTTTCAATGGTAAAGACCGCCCCGAGTTTTTGCAAAAAATCCGCGGCAGTCAGCCCGTTCAGGTCTTTTACCACGCGGTTGTAGTCGATAATTGAAAGCTGGTTGTCTGGAAAATGAACAGCCAGAAAGAAATTGTATTCCTCTGTGCCGTTGTGGTCCGGGTTGCTCAGCTTCTTTTCATTGCCCACAAGAGCGGCAGCAGCCGTACGGTGGTGCCCGTCTGCAACATATGTAAATGGAACTGCCGCAAATAATTCAACAATTCGGCCGACAATAGCAGCATCCCTGATAACCCAGAAATGATGGCCAACGCCGTCATCCGCAACAAAGTCATATTCCGGGCTGTGATTTTTAACAAAGCTTGAAACAATTTCATCGATATCCGCTACTGCGGGATAGGTAAAAAAGACCGGTTCCATGTTGGCATTTGTGATGCGCACATGTTTCATGCGATCTTCTTCTTTATCCTTGCGTGTAAGTTCATGCTTTTTGATGATGCCATCGAGGTAGTCGGTCACGCCGGCGCAGCCCACAATGCCATATTGTGTTTTGCCGTTCATGGTCTGCGCATAGATATAAAGGATATCGCGGTCATCCTGCTTCAGCCAGCCCTGGCTTTTGAACAGGTTGAAATTCTCCCTGGCTTTTTCATAAACAGCCTGAGCGTGGACATCCATGGAGGCCGGAAGGTCGATTTCAGGTTTAATGATGTGCAGGAGTGAATATTGATTGTCTTTTGCTTCTTCCCGGGCTTCATCAGAATTAAGGACGTCATAGGGTCTGGAAGCAAGTTCCTTTGCGATTGCAACTGGAGGCCTCAGGCCTTTAAACGGTTTTAGTATGGCCATATCAATGGTTAGTTAAGGTTAGTGTGGAAATAGCAGGAATTTTCCGTTCGGGACAGGATTGCGGGCCGATAAACATCAATCAGGACTGTCGTCGTCGTCAAGTTCACCAGGTTTAACACTGCGCTGCAGGGATCCGATAAGGGCACCGATCATCTTGGTCATTTCCATCAGGTGATTCTTCGAATGATCGTATTCGGCAGCACTGATAAAACTACGGTTCTGGGCGATGGTAGACAGCACAACACACTCCCTTACGGAACTTTTCGCCATTTTGAGGTAATACACGAACTGGCTTTTATTGCGGGATGAACCTTCGGCAATGTTTAACGGGATGCCATTGGCAGAAGTCAGAAAGCGTTCAAAAAACAATTTCATGAACGGATCATCTTTCGCGTTTTTTGCCATTAAATACACCCAGTCGACGTATTCAAGCGCTTTATGGTAGATTCTGAGATCTTCAAACCTGAAGAAAGTGGTTGGTCTTTCGTGTTCGTTTTCCATTGTTTTCGCTCCGTAATTTTTAGTTATGGTGAGGTTGATTGCAACAAACTGGTGCAATAATAGTAAAAAAATAAACCGCTGGGTTATTTATTAACCTGAAATGTTTTATCTCCGTTTGTCAGAAAATTCACAATCTGCCTGGCTGCAGCAATGCCTGCATTGATATTTGCCTCCTCCGTTTGCGCACCCATTTTTTTCGGTGTGCAGAAAAATTTCGCCTTAAAACCGGCTTCAATCTCGGCCTTATTGGTGGGCTCAACATCCGTAAGATACGCAAAATCTTTTCTTTCCTGGAACATCTTCAGGAGGTCCGCCTCATGAATTACTTCAGCCCTTGCTGTATTGACCAGGCAGGCAGGTACCGGCATCCTGGAAAGGAGTGCATAGTTTACCGAAAGTTTTGTCTGGCTGTTTGCGGGGATATGCAGTGAAATAAAATGACAGGTGCTGTAGAGTTCTTCTACGGTCCCGACCCATTTCACCCCGTCTTTTTCAATTTCCTGGCGTGAAATGAACGGGTCGAAGGCGTAAACATCCATCCCGAAACCTTTTGCAATGCGGGCGACATTTTTTCCCACAAACCCATATGCATGGATGCCAAGTTTTTTCCCCATCAGTTCACTGCCCGATTTACCTGAATAGAATCCGCGGGCATAAAAGACCATCATGCCAAGTGCCAGTTCCGCAACCGCATTTGAATTCTGGCCGGGTGTATTCATCGCGACAACACCTTTTGCGGTGGCAGCCAGCAGGTCGATGTTATCATAACCAGCACCGGCTCTCACGATGATTTTCAACCTGGAACCGGCATCGATCACAGATTTATCAGCTTTGTCACTCCGGATGATCACTGCATCGGCATCTGCCACTGCTTTGATAAAATCATCCTGACTGGTGTAATTCTCAAGAAGTTCCAGGTCGTAACCTGCATCTTCAACAACTTTGCGGATACCCTTTACCGCTACCGGGGCAAATGCTTTGTCCGTAGCTACCAATACTTTTGTCATACCCTTATATATTAAGCGTTTGTTTTCTCAAATTCCTGCATTGCATCCACCAGCGCCTGGACACTTTCGATTGGCATGGCGTTGTAAACCGAAGCCCTGAATCCGCCAACAGACCTGTGGCCTTTAATTCCGATCATGCCTTTGGTCTTGGAAAATTCCATGAAGCCTTCTTCCTTGTCCTTGTATTCTTCTTTCATGACAAAGCAGATATTCATCAGTGAGCGGCTTTCCTTTGCAACGGTTCCGACAAACATCCTGCTGTTGTCGATCGCATCATAGAGAAGGTTGGCTTTGGCAATGTTCATCGCTTCAACGGCCTTCACGCCGCCAAGGCTTTTGATCCACCGGAGGGTCTCCAGGCAGGTATATATTGAGAAAACGGGTGGTGTGTTATACAGGGAGGGTTCCTTGGTATGTGTGGCATAATTAAGCATCGTAGGGATTTTCCGCTCGGCTTTGCCAAGCATATCTTCCCTGATGATCACAAACGTAACACCGGCAGGGCCCAGGTTTTTTTGAGCGCCGCCATAAATCATGGAATATTTTGAAACGTCAACCGGGCGGCTCAGAATGTCTGAAGACATGTCTGCAATCAGGGGTACCGGGCAATCCATATCCTGGTGGATTTCGGAGCCATAGATGGTGTTGTTCGTCGTAATGTGGAAGTAATCAGCATCCGCCGGAATGGTGTATCCCGTGGGGATGTAGCAGAAATTCTTGTCAGCAGAAGATGCCACAACGTCCACCTCGCCGAAAAACTTAGCTTCTTTGATAGCTTTCTGAGCCCATACGCCTGTTTCCAGGTAAGCCGCCTTCTTATTCAGAAAGTTATAGGGGATCATGCAAAACTGCAAACTTGCTCCTCCTCCGAGGAAGACCACCTGGTAGCCTGCCGGTATGTTAAGCAGTTCATGAAACAATGCGACTGTTTCGTCGAGGATGGCTTGAAATTCCTTGCTGCGATGCGAAATTTCAAGCAATGACAAACCAATGCCGTTCAGGTCAAGGATAGCTTTTGCTGAGTTTTCAATGGCAATGCGAGGAAGAATGGATGGACCTGCGTTAAAATTGTGCTTTTTCATATGGAAATAGGTTTAAAATTAGTTCTGAATATTGAGTTTTTGAGGTGTACCAATTATGAAACAAAGTAAACAAATTTCATCGTGATTTCAAAAAAAAACATTTCTGTTATTTCTTATTTTTTTGATTCAATATTCCCCTGATATACCCACATATGGTTCCTGAAAATAAAGCCGTCAAAGATGGCACCGTCGGGTACGTAAAACTGGTAGTTTCCCTCCAGCTTCGGATCCAGGGGCACCAGCCTGTCGAAAACTATCATCGGAACATCCTCGACAGAATAGTCGAAAACCCGTTTTTTGCTGTTCCAGGTTTTATTGGACGCAACGGGTTGTTTCTCATATTTCAGCGACATGGTGGTTGTGGCGGCAAAGCTGAAAATAATCCGGGTCATTTTCCCGTCATGGAAATCTGGAAAGAGTTTCATTCCAAAATACGGCAAATCCTGATCATTAAAACGGAGCACCTCAATCACTTTCCGGGTGACCTGCGGGTTTTTGCCCGCCCAGCCAAGCAGGGTATATATCTTTTCACCTGAAGCTGTCTCGCCGGGGATTACCTTATAATATAGGGCTCCATACCACTGTTTACATCCAAGGATTGCAGTATCCGGTAAATCAATTGAATCCGATCTGTCAGCCAGCGGGTATACCAGGGGCGGATTATGGCCGAGAATTTTGATAAACCCGAAGTAGTGGTGCCTGCCTTCATCGGTCGGCAGGTTCCAGTGAAAGATCCTGAATTTATGATCGGGCGATGTAATTTTACCGAGTGATCTCAGCGAATCGAACGGGTAGCTGTCGGCAGCAGGGAGTTTGATCAATTCAAGCATGTTTTCAGCAAAAACCCGGTTAAGTGCCTGCTTCACGCTGTCATTTTCGGCCCTGTTAAGGGAAGCCAGCACGGCAACGAGGGTGTCCTCAGCCTGTTTGATGCTTTCAAAGCGCTGTCCTGAAACAGTTCCGCACATCCATGGAATGAACAGGAGTAATAATAGAGAAAACAGCAATCTGGATTTCATTTCTGTCTGGATTTATGAACCGGAAAACGGCCCTGCAAACAGCACAAAGGTAATTACAAAGAGACAGATGGTAAAGGAAAAGCCGGCTAATTCGATGGTAAAGATTAAACCGGCTTCAGATTAATGATTTACATTTGCAAAATAATAAAAGGAACATGAACCTGGATAGCCGGATACAGTCATTTGAGATGCTCGGGGAAAAACTACGGAGGTACCGCGAGGATGTTGACGATCCCGGCATGGCATCGCTCACTGAGGCGGCTCGCCAGGCTTTCATGCGAAATCCATGGTTCACGCCTGAACTTATCCGGATTGCGCTCAATAACCTGGGAAAGGCCCTGGAAAGCGAAAATCTTGACAGATGGCTGGCTCCTTATAAAACAAGGATCGAAGGTTTAACCGGGCAGAAAACCATCGGTGTCGTGATGGCCGGCAACATCCCTGCGGTGGGTTTTCATGACTTCCTGTGCGTCCTGATGGCAGGCCACAAAATTATTGCAAAACTTTCTGCGTCCGACGATCAGTTGCTGCCCGCCATGGCCGGCATTTTGACGGACTTTATGCCCGGATGGCAGGAAATGATCTCATTTACAAGCGGGAAGCTTGAAAATTTTGATGCGATCATTGCGACTGGCAGTACGAACACGTCGCGGTATTTCGAGTTTTACTTTGGCAAATATCCGCACATCATCCGGAAGAGCAGGAACAGCATTGCGGTTCTCAGCGGAAAAGAAAACCCGCAGGAACTGCAGCTCGTTGCTGACGATATCATGCTGTTTTTCGGAATGGGATGCCGGAGCATTTCGAAAATATTCGTACCGTCGGGATATGATTTTTCAACACTGATCCAGGCGCTTGGCAGGTATGCCGGTTATGAACACCACAACAAATACCGGAACAATTATGATTATGTGAAATCAATATTCCTGGTTGGCCAGGTACCATTTACCGACACGGGTTTTCTGATTCTGAAGGAAGATCCTTCCATTCATTCGAGGATAGCCGTGCTGCATTACGAATATTATTCCACACCGGCTGAAGTCGTTCGGAGCCTGCGTGAAAATGAGGAATCGATACAATGCATTACCAGCACCATGGAACTGCCGGTTGATTACCTGGGCCCGGGGAAGGGGCAAAATCCGGCATTGTGGGATTATGCCGACCGGACTGATACCATGGATTTTTTACTTTCTTTGACCTGATTGGAAAAAATCTTTGGAAATCAATTAAAAATCCTTAATTTTGCACCCTCATAAAAAATACCACTTGCAATGAAAAAAGATATTCATCCGAAAGACTACAGACTGGTTGTATTCAAAGATATGTCAAACGAATACACTTTTCTTTCGAAATCAACGGTAAAAACAAAGGAAACCATCGTATTTGAAGACGGCGTTGAGTATCCGTTAATCAAACTGGAAATTTCCCACACTTCGCATCCTTTCTATACCGGCAAAATGAAACTGGTTGATACGGCTGGTCGTGTTGATAAATTCAAAAGCAGGTACCAGAAACATATTGACATGAACGCCGCGAAATAAGCCGGTTTAATAATATTCTGCAAAGAGCCACCGTTATTAACGGGAGGCTCTTTTTTTTATTTGTTTTTTTTCTACTTTTGCATATGATAACCTGTGATAAACTCTTTGAAATAATTCTGCCTTGAAATGAATTACATTCTCTTCGATGAAAACATTGTACGGACAAACCTGCTGCCTCTGACCTTTACGCGGCCTGTCTCCGACATCCGGATCGGGATCCTGACGATCAGGGAGAAGTGGGAAAAACGCCTGAAAGCTTCGACGTCATCCCTCACCGACAGCTACCTCAGCGCCAAATATCCCATTGTCAAAATGGCTGAGAACGTCCTCATCAACGGTTCGATCTGCCCCAATGATGAAATTATTGCAGCGGTAAAAAACCTGAAACCAAACCAGACGGTGGTATACAATGACACCATCATTGCCCTTCATGTAACTGCTGAAGAACTTGACAACATCGGCGAAGCATCTTCACAGGGCATCGAAGAGATCCAGATGTCGGCTGCGCCTTTAAAGATCAGCCACACATGGGAGATTTTTTCCAAAAATGACCTGGCCCTGCGCGAAGATTTTGCGCTTCTGACAAAAGGCAGGAAATCGCAAAAGTTAAGCGACACCAACAGGGTCGCCGGAGCTGAAAATATTTTCGTTGAAAAAGGTGCATCTGTTGAATTTGCCATTCTCAACGGATCCACCGGACCGATCTACATCGGCAAGGACGCAGAAATAATGGAAGGAACGGTTATCCGTGGCCCCTTTGCACTTTGCGAACATGCACAGGTGAAAATGTCGGCCAAAATATACGGCGCGACAACCATTGGTCCTTACTGCAGGGTTGGCGGCGAAATCAACAATTCAGTGCTGCTGGGCTACTCAAATAAAGCCCACGACGGATTCCTCGGACATTCGGTGATCGGGGAGTGGTGCAACCTCGGCGCAGACACAAATACTTCGAACCTGAAAAACACCTATGACCATGTGCGCCTCTGGAGCTATGGCAAGCAAACATTTGTGAACACCCACCTGCAATTCTGCGGGCTGATCATGGGCGACCATTCCAAATGCGCGATCAACACCATGTTCAACACTGGGACAGTCGTGGGGGTAAGTGCGAACATTTTCGGTCCGGGGTTCCAGCGAAACTTTATACCCTCCTTTACATGGGGAGGTACTTCCGGTCACACCAATTACACCATTAAAAAGGCAATGGAGGTTGCCGAAATCGTGTTTAAACGACGCGGCCGCACTTTTGATGAAATTGAAAGGGACCTCCTGACAAACGTCTACACCCTGACACTAAAAAACAAGTACCTTTAGAGGGTTAACAACAATTTCGTGGCACATTTATTGTCATACCTGCTTCCTCTGAAACCCTTCGGAAGAAGCGGTTAATTTGACATATTGAATTTTTATAAAGAATCTGATGGAGCATAACGCACTCATGTTTTCCGATCTGATTGATTCGGAAACCGAATTTATACCTTTATTGTCTTCGGAAGACGAAGAGGCAATGAACACCGAGGAAGTTCCCGAGGTATTGCCCATTCTTCCGTTACGAAATACAGTCCTTTTTCCCGGTGTTGTCATCCCTATAACCGTTGGCCGCGACAAGTCAATTAAACTCATCCGTGAATTCTACAAGGGAAGCCGCATCATCGGCGTTGTTGCCCAGAGAGATGCAAGCGTCGAAGATCCCGAGTTTGCGGACCTGAACCAGATAGGGACCGTTGCCTACATCATTAAGATCCTCCAGATGCCTGACGGAAGCAACACAGCCATCATCCAGGGAAAGCGCCGCTTTGCGATCAGGGAAATGATCCAGGCCGAGCCTTACATCATGGCCAGCGTTGAAGCATTCGAGGCCCCGGTGGTCATCCCGGCAGACAACGGAGAATTCAGCGCGCTGATCGCCTCCCTGAAAGACCTGGCAGTTCAGATCATTGCCAAATCTCCCAACATCCCGTCTGAAGCAGCTTTCGCCATAAAAAACATTGAATCTCCGTCATTCCTGGTGCATTTTATTTCATCAAATCTGAATGTCGATCTCATCGAGAAACAAAAACTTCTTGAAGTATCCGACCTGGCTGAATGTGCCAACCTTGTGCTTACGCTGCTCACTAAAGAATTGCAGGTGGCAGACCTGAAACAACAGATTCAGAACAAGGTGAAAACGGACATGGACAAGCAGCAGCGTGATTTTTTGCTTAACCAGCAGTTGAAGACCATCCAGGAAGAGTTGGGAGGCAGCCCGAATTCGCAGGAAATCAATGCACTTCGGGAACAGGCAAAGGATAAGAAATGGTCGAAAGAGGTTTCCGATGTTTTTGAAAAAGAGATGAACAAACTCCAGCGGATGCATCCGATGGCGGCAGAATACTCCATTCAGACCAACTACCTTGAAACGCTCGTGCAACTTCCCTGGGGAGAGTTGACACCGGACAACCTTGACCTGCATCATGCCCAGCAGATACTCGATGAGGATCATTTTGGCCTTGAAAAAGTAAAAGAGCGCATCATTGAGCACCTGGCGGTTATTAAACTGAAGCGTGACTTTAAATCGCCGATTTTATGCCTTGTAGGTCCTCCGGGGGTCGGGAAAACTTCGCTGGGCAAAAGCATTGCCCGGGCACTGGGACGGAAATATACGAGAATGTCGCTGGGCGGCCTTCGCGACGAATCGGAATTGAGGGGACACCGCAAAACCTACATCGGGGCTATGCCCGGCAGGATCTTGCAAAGCCTGAAAAAGACGAAATCATCGAACCCGGTCTTTGTACTGGATGAAATCGACAAGGTGCTTGGGATGAACATCAACGGGGATCCTCAGGCGGCATTGCTTGAAGTGCTTGATCCTGAGCAGAACAGCACTTTTTACGACAATTACCTTGAAATAGAATATGATCTCTCGAGGATCATGTTCATCGCCACGGCAAACACCCTGAGCACCATCCATCCGGCGTTGCGCGACAGGATGGAAATCATCGATATCCCTGGATACCTGATTGAAGAGAAGGTTGAGATTGCCAAACGGCATCTGTTGCCAAAGCAATTCCTGGATCATGGGATTAAAAAAAACCAGCTTCAGTTCAGCGACGAACTTATTAAAAAAATAATTGAGGATTACACCCGCGAATCAGGTGTAAGGACGCTTGAAAAAGGCATTGCCAAAGTCATCCGAAGCAAAGTGATCGCCATTGTTTCAAATGAAAAGTTCGGCAAAAAACTGGATGTGGCTGATCTCAAGAAAATCATGGGGATCCCGATTTTTCAAGCCGACAAATACATTACCAACGAGGTTGCAGGAGTTGTAACAGGGCTGGCCTGGACCATGGCCGGCGGCGAAATTCTGTTCGTCGAAGTCAGCCTGAGCAGGGGCAAAGGGGAACTCACGTTAACCGGGAACCTGGGCGACGTCATGAAAGAATCAGCCTCCATCGCACTTGCATATCTTAAAGCACATTCCCCAGTTTTTGGCATCGACCCGGATGTATTTCAGAACTGGAGCGTACATATCCACGTGCCGGAAGGAGCAACGCCAAAAGACGGCCCCTCGGCGGGCATCACCATGTTTACAGCCCTTGCATCGGCATTTACCCAGTTCAAAGTTCGTGAAAGGCTTGCCATGACAGGCGAAATCACCCTTCGCGGAAAAGTCCTTCCCGTGGGAGGAATCAAGGAAAAGATGCTTGCAGCAAGGCGTGCAAACCTTACAGACATTATTCTTTCGAAGGAAAATAAAAAGGACATCGAAGAGATAAAAGCGGAGTATATCCAGGGACTTACATTCCATTACATTGATGAAATGCAGGAAATCAAAGATCTTGCGCTGCTTCCCGAGAAAGTCAAAAACCCTCTGAACCTGGACTACAAGAAGTAAAGCCGTTATTTGACCAGCAGCATTCTTTTGGTTTCGACAAAGGTTCCCGCTTCCATTTTCAGGAAACAGACACCGGGTGAAAATCCTTCATTGACCCATTCAAACCTGTATGAGCCGGGAACATGCATCCGGCTGACGGGGCGGTTCATCATTTTGCCGTTGCTGTCATATACGGATATGGTCACCATTTCTCTTACCAGCACTTCGTATGAGACCACGGTGCTGTTCCGGAAAGGATTCGGTTCGTTCTGTTTCAGGACAAATCCGCTGCTGCCCGGAATCTTCTTTACATTGTAAATGGTTGCCGCCTGCTTCAGCAGGATGTTGCGAAACGGGTCAAACACGACATCAACTGGCTTTTTGGAAAACACAAATCCATATTCCTGGTGGTTTGTCTCATTCGCCACCCGGATGGTTGTATCCGTGGCATCTGTAAAAACGAACTTCAGCTGAACAGGCATCCTGAAGAACTCCGGGTTTGCCTGGGTCTGGGTTATGATGAATGAAACCCGCCATGAATTCCCGTCCAGACTGTCGATATCAAAAGTGTTTTGATAAACCGGGTGATTTGGTGCGTAAACCCAGTCATCGAAAAACCAGTCGAGATTTTGCCCGGAAGCCTGGCTGGCTTTTGCGGCAAAATCGTGTGTCATGGCATTTTTAAACATGAAGTTCGGGTCGGTTGCATAATCGTGCATGACTTTAAAGAACAAACTGTCACCCAGAACGTATCGTAACTGAAACAGCACACAGGCTCCCTTGTTATAGGAAATGGCCTGGTTGTATAGCGTGTTGCCATTCGGCGTATGAATGGCCCATTCGGGATGATACAGCGGCCAACCCGGGTTATGCGCAAGGTAATAATTCGCAAGAGCGTTCATGCTGGTCTTGTAGGCATCAAATCCTGAGGCATGTTCAACCCACAAATTCTGGCAATAGGTTCCGAAACCTTCATTCAGCCAAACGTCGGCCCAGGTTCCGCAGGTAATCAGGTCGCCGAACCACTGGTGGGAATGTTCATGGGCGATGAGGCTGGCATCGCTGTAGCCTCCGGGCATCAGGTTCACCATGCTTTGGTTTTCCATACCGCCCCATGGGAAGGACCCGTTCAGGGTTGCGAATCCGATTTTTTCAAAAGGATAGTCCCCGAATTTTTCTGAGAAGAAATTCGTGAGCGGTCCGATCGTGCTGTCGGCAATGACAAGGCTTTCGCCGGCTTTGTAGTATAGGCGGACCGGGATGCTGTCGTTGTAGTCCGACAATTTGTGCCAGAATTTCGTGTGAATCTGGAAATTCATGGCTGATGTAAACGTAATCAGGTAGGTCGAAACCGGGATATTGCTGATCCAATGGTAGCTGATTGTATCTGCAGAAATGGTAGAGTCGGCCAGTACCCCGGTTGATCCAAGGCGGACATTGAGCGGAACACGGGCATTCAATTCCCAGGATGCTTTGTCGGAGGGCCGGTCCCAGCATGGGAGCCATTTCCTGGCTCCTTCTGGTGGCGAATCGGTAAAGACAAAGCCGGAAGAAACATAAAATCCATTATCAAAGTTATTTTTATGCTGGTAGCATATTTTGACATTCACTATTTCGCCGGGCTGATACGTCCTGTCGAGTGCAATCGTCAGCACATTCACCAGGTGCGTGAAGGAGGTGCCTGCCATACTGACAGAATCGATGGCAAGTGAAGGTGTGTTGGCGTTAAGCTGAATGGAATTCAAGGTTGAATCAACTCTGAAAGTGATTATGGCTTTGGCCTGGAATGTCTTCGGAAACGGAGTCTTGAAACACTGGTACAAATTAATGTCCAGTTTGTATTTCAGCACATCGAAACTGTGTTTGGTGTAATAGTGAGCGGTGTCATCGGGGGTTAACCCTGCCGGTGATGCGAAAACACCCGTTGTTGCCGACATTAACAGCAACGAAAGGAAAATGAAACGCGTCTTCATTTATTTAATTATGATCAGCTTTTCAACCCGGACCGTATTCCCGGCAGTAAGCCTGTACAGGTATGTACCGGCTGGCAGGCCCGAGCAATCGAGGTTTACCTCATATTTTCCGGCCGGCTGGAATGAATCTTTCAGTTGCATCAGGCTGATGCCCAGCAGGTCGGTCACCTCCAGCCTGATCTTCATGGGCTGATCAACCTGGTAACTTATCTGTGTCATGTTCGACACAGGGTTGGGATAGTTCTGCGAAAGGATCACATGTTCAACTGCGGAACTGTTCTCATCGAGGCCAACGATGGTGCTTCCGCCCTTCAACACAATCTGCCTGTCGGGGTCAAACTGGAAAAAGACCGGCTGTTTGCCGAATGTCCAGGAGAATGACTGGTAATTAACATCATTCATGATTCTGAGCGTCGTATCGGTTGCATCGATAAACCTGACAATGACTTCCACTGGCATTTTGAAGAACGTGGCGTTGGTTTGAACCTGTTTCATGTAGAAATTGACATTCCACTGGTTGTTTCCCAAACTTTGAAAATTATAGGTATTCTGGTAAACGGGATGGTTCGGCTGGAAGATCCATTCATTAAAAAACCAGTTGTAATCGGCACCGGTCACGAGGTTGACCTTCGCATTGAAGTCGGAGATCGTGGCGGAATGGAATTTCAGGGTAGTATCTGCACAATAAGCCTGGAGTGTCTGAAAGAAGAGGGCATCACCAAGGACATAACGCAATTGATGGAGCACGCAGGCGCCTTTCGCATATGTTATTGCATAATTAAAGAGAACATTGACCGACGGGGTCGTTACAGCCCATGCCGGATCGGAGATTGCCCATCCTGGGTTGTTTGAAAGGTAATCGTTTGCATCGGCGTTTATATCCGCTTTGTAAGCAGCATACCCGCCGTAGCTTTCATACCAGAATCCTTCCGTCCAGGTGGCAAAACCTTCATTGAGCCATATGTCAGCCCATGTGCTGCAGGTGATCATATCGCCAAACCACTGGTGCGCGTACTCATGCGCTGCGAGACCCTCAGCCCAGCAGTTGGTGCAAAGGCTGGTGAGTGTCTGGTTTTCCATGCCTCCCCATGCAAAGTCGGAGTTAAGAGTAGCGAAACCGTTTTTTTCAAACGGGTGTTCGATGAAGTTTTGTGAGTACCAGGTCGTCATGGCCGGCAGGATTGCCATGACGGGTGCCGGGTTTTCTCCCAGGTTAAAATAAAACCTAAGCGGGATGCTGTCGGCCGGGTTGCTCAGTTTGTGCCACCATGCAATGTTCAACTGGTAATTCACTTTGGAAGTAATGACCATGAGGTACGTCGCGACATTCTGATCTGAAACCCAGTGATATGTAAGAAAATCACCAGCCAGTGTGGAATCGGCAAGGCGGCCGTTGGAACCGAGTCTCACATTCGCCTTTACCGTGGCAGTCAGGTCAAACAGGGCTTTATCCGAAGGCTGGTCCCAGCATGGAAACCATTTGCGGGCACCTTCCGGCTCACAATCCGTGAATACGGTTCCTGTGTTTACATAAAATGCATAATCCTGGACATCCTTATGGCGATAGTAAATTTTTACGCTTGTGGCTTCACCCGCGTTGTAAGTACGGTTAAGCTGGATGCGCAGGGTATCCGCAGTTTGAGTGAATGCGATCCCTGAAAGCCTTACAGAATCAATGATGAGTGAAAAATTCTCCGCATTGAGTTTGATCGAATTCAATGCAGAATTCACTTTAAAGTTAACCAGTACGGAACCTGAAAAGTTTTTTGGATATGGTGCCGAAT
Source organism: bacterium (assembly GCA_037141055.1). Classification (GTDB taxonomy): domain Bacteria; phylum Bacteroidota; class Bacteroidia; order Bacteroidales; family FEN-979; genus CAIVAT01. The sequence goes on from JBAXDH010000003.1 coordinate 26,459, forward strand.
AGCAATTGTACAGATCGACATTCATCGTGTATTTTATGACGTCAAACGTATGCACCGGGCCTGATTTCAGGCTCATCGGCTGACGTGTCGCCGGCTGGGAACCCGCCTTTTTCATGGCGCAATATGCTGAACCTTTCATGGCTGAAAAATCCTGGGCCTGCGAAAACATCATCAATAAAAGGAATAGCATTGCAAGGGCAGAGCGGTGTTTCATGGAATTTAGTTTTAAATAGTGAAAGAATGACAAAATTACTTGTTTTTTTCTGATATTTTTGCGCTGCCCTTATGAATAGATCAAACCTGCTGTTATTCGCTTTCTGTATTTTATTCGCATCCTGCTCAAATTATGATCGTCAGCAGGGGAAAACGGTATTCCGCTACAATGAAGCTGCCAACATTTCAACACTGGATCCTGCATTTGCCAAAGATCAAACCATCATCTGGGCGGCAAACCAGGTGTACAACGGTCTTATTCAGCTAAACGACCGGATGGAGATTCTCCCTTGTATTGCAACCTCATGGGAAATTTCAGAATCAGGACTGGATTATACGTTTCACCTTCGCCGGGATGTGCTGTTCCATGACAGTCCTGCTTTTACAGGCGGCAAAGGGCGCTGCGTGACTGCCAGGGATTTTGTCTTTTCCTTTAACCGGCTCGTTGATCCAAAGGTGGCATCTCCCGGGGCCTGGCTGTTCAACAACATCAACCGGTCGGCCGGTCATTCCGCTTTTGAAGCACCCGACGATTCCACCTTCATCATTCACCTGCAGCAGCCGTTTCCACCGTTCCTGAGGACGCTCTGCATGCAGTATTGTTCCGTGATTCCGAAAGAAGCAATTGACTACTACGGCGGTGAATTCCGAAGAAATCCGGTTGGCACGGGCCCGTTCATGTTTAAAATGTGGGAAGAAGGGGTCAAACTGGTGTTGCTGAAGAATCCCCGGTATTTTGAAACCGAAAACGGGCAAAGGCTGCCTTACCTTGATGCCGTGGCCATTACATTCGTTCCCGACAAGCAATCGGCCTTCCTCGAATTTATCAAGGGCAATCTCGACCTGATGTCGGGAATTGATCCGACTTACAAAGATGAACTGCTGACAAAAGAGGGAAAACTTCAGCAGAAGTATTTTTCAACGATCAACCTGATCACACAGCCATACCTGAATACGGAGTACCTGGGGTTCATGGTCGGAAAAAACAGTACGACCGCGCCTGCGGGCGTTCCTGCGAAGGAAATCAGGAAGGCGATAAACCTTGCCTTTGACAGGAAAAAAATGATCCGCTACCTGCGGAACAACATCGGGGTTCCAGGCTGCCAGGGGATTACACCAAAGGGATTGCCTTCGTTTGATTCCGGAAATGTTTTTTACGATTACAATCCTGTAAAAGCACGGCAACTGCTTGCCGCCGCCGGCCATCCCGGAGGATCCGGGCTGCCGCCTGTCGTTTTAACATCCACCTCCGATTACCTCGATATCTGCAAATACATCCAGCACCAGGTTTCGGCAATCGGCATTGATCTCAGGATCGAGGTGAGTCCTCCGGCTGCCGTGAAAGAGATGAAAGCCGAAGCAAAGCTGCCTTTTTTCAGGGCTTCATGGATCGCGGATTACCCGGATGCTGAAAATTACCTTTCGATGTTCTATTCAAAAAATTTCTGTCCGAAAGGACCGAATTACACCCATTTTTCGAACCCGGAATTTGACCGTCTGTACGAAAAATCAATGGAAACCGTCAGCGATTCGCTGAGATTCAGCTACTACCGCCGGATGGAAAACATCATGATGGAGGAGGCGCCGGTGGTGATTCTCTACTATGACCAGGTACTTCGCTTTGTGCGGAAGAATATCCGCGGACTTGGCAGCAACCCGATGAACCTCCTGACGCTGAAACACGTTACAAAGTCACGGTAAGTCCGTCGTACGCCAGTTTCACAAAACCGGGCAACTCCGTGCTGACATCCTTAAACGTTCCCATCTGGTGGCTTATGTGCGTCAGGAAACCCTGTTCCGGCTGAAATTCCTGCATCAGGGCAAGGGCTTCCTCCAGGTTAAAATGAGAATAATGCTTTTGTTTCCTGAGCGCGTTCAGAACGATGATTTTCGACCCCCTGATCTTATCCTTTTCCTTCTGCGGAATACTGACAGCATCCGTTATATATGTAAAATCGCCGATACGGAACCCGAATACAAATTTGTCGCTGTTATAATGCAACGCCTTTACCGGAATGATCTTTTGCCCGCCGATCACAAAAGGTTTGTTTACCAGCCGGTGAAGTACGATCTCGGGAACACCGGGGTAGGGGTTCTTTTCAAATGCATAGGAGAATTCAAGCCTGATGTTGCGCTGTACATCGGCCGAGGCATATACATCGGCAGGCCTGCTGTTGATATAGTTAAATGCACGGACATCATCCAGTCCGCCAATGTGGTCCTTATGTCCATGCGTTATCAGGATGGCATCAACCGACCTGATGTTTTCACGGAGCATCTGCTGCCTGAAATCAGGTCCGCAATCGATGATAATCCGGTGGTCATCCGTTTCAACGGAGATGGCTGAACGCAACCTTTTGTCGCGTACATCCGCCGATTTGCAGACTTCGCATTCGCAGGCGATCACGGGCACTCCCTGCGAAGTTCCGGTACCAAGAAAGGTGATCTTCATTTTTCAAAATTATACTTTATTAACAAAGGAAATAATACTTTGCCGGGAAACAATGCGTTTACTTCCGATTACGATGCCATTTTGCTTGGTTCATCAGGAATGATTACCTTTGCAAATCAGTATGAATGAAGAACTAACTGAAAATTATGTTTGCAAGACTTAGAACTAAAATCGGACAATATTATTACAGGAAAGAGCAATCGCGTTCTGAGCGTATGTGCCAGATGATAAATCTGAAGGACGCCAAACGGATCGGGATCCTGTACACGCTTGATGATGTTCCTGATTATGACAGAGTTTCGCAATTCGTTTCGCAATTACAGGGAGATCATAAAGAGGTAAAAGCGCTGGGTTTTGTAAAAAACAAGATCCTTGTTCAGCGGTTTTTACCGAAATTATCGTACGATTTCTTTTCCAGGCGTGATCTTACGTGGTTTTACAAACCCATTCACAAGCAGGTAAAAGATTTTATTGAAAATGAGTTTGACCTGTTGATTGATCTTAGTCTTCATGATAATTTTGCGTTGAAATATATTTCAGGACTGTCAAAAGCCCTGTTCCGGGTTGGCAAGTTTTCGGAGATAAATGCCGAATATTATGATCTGATGATCGATATGAAGCCAACCACCACTTCTGAGGAATACCTCCTGCAGGTTCAGCATTATCTTACCGTGATCAAACCGTATGCGAAAAGGATTTCATAAATTCCAGGGAACGGGTGTCGCCATTGTGACTCCGTTCAAAAAAAGCGGGGCCATTGATTTTGAAGCATTTGAAAAAATCATTAACCACATTATCAATGGCGGTGTAAATTTCATCGTCGTCCTTGGTACGACCGGCGAATCATCCACCGTTTCCAAACCTGAAAAAAAAGCCCTTGTCGAATTTGCGGTCAGGGCCATTAACAAGCGGGTTCCGCTGGTGGTGGGAATCGGCGGGAACAGCACTTCAGATGTTGTCCTGGCTATTCACCGCACGCCGTTGAAAGGTGTCGACGGGATACTTTCGGTATGTCCGTATTATTCGAAGCCGCAACAGGAAGGCATTTACCAGCATTTCAAGATTATTGCAGAAACAAGCCCTGTTCCGGTCATCCTGTATACGGTACCCGGACGGACCAGCAGCAACATCGCGGCGCCCACCACCTTGAGGCTTGCGAAAGATTGTCCGAATATTGTCGGCATCAAGGAGGCATCGGGTAATTTTGACCAGATCTTCCAGGTGATAAAGAACAGGCCCAAGGATTTTTTAGTGCTGTCGGGTGATGACGCGCTGACGCTGCCGCTGATTGCCGCAGGGGCAGATGGAGTCATTTCCGTTACGGCAAACGCCTTTCCGAAGGAGTTTTCAAAGATGGTCAGCCATGCGCGGGAGGCCAATTTCAAGTCTGCCAGGGCTTTCCATTATAAACTGGTTGATTTTACGAATTCCCTGTTTGCAGATGGCAGCCCGTCAGGGATAAAAGCAGCCCTGGAACTGAAAAAGCTTTGTCATAATTACCTGCGACTACCCCTGGTGCCGGTAAACCAGGAAGCCTATAAGTTAATTCACCTTTGCATTGACCAAATCGAAAAATAGCATGAAAAACATATACATTGGGCTGGTTGCATTTTTTTTCATTGCCATAGCCCGGCCGGCCATCTCGCAAAATGCCGATGTTCATTTGCTGGACAGCATTTTCGCCAACAGGGGAGAAGTGTATTTTTCTTTTAAAATTTCCGACAGGGATGATCTGCATTTCCTTACACGGATGATCTCCATCGACAACGTGAAAGGCAAAACAGTTCTGGCCTACGCAAACAAAAAAGAATTTTCCGGGTTTTTGAAATACAAAGCCGATTACAAAATTTTACCCCCTCCTGGATCCCTGTTAAATGAATCGGAGATCAATCCAATAAGAACTGGTGATACTCCCGGCGACCGCACGCTGTGGAATTTTTATCCTACCTATGAGCAATATGTAGGATTCATGACCGGTTTTGCCGCCTCTTATCCCAATCTTTGTCGGTTGGATACTGTGGGGCAATCCATCCAGGGCAGGCTGATCCTTGCTTTACGAATCAGCAAGAATATCAGCATCGAAGAGCCCGAACCGCAATTTCTCTATACATCATCCATTCATGGCGATGAAACCACAGGGTATGTGCTCATGCTGCACCTTATTGACCACCTGCTGTCCAATTACGGAACCGACCCGGTTGTAACGGACCTTGTAAACACCACGGAAATATGCATCAATCCCCTGTCAAATCCCGATGGCACGTATCATGGCGGAAATAATAGCGTGAACGGGGCGGTGCGTTACAATGCGAACAATATCGACCTGAACCGGAATTTTCCCGATCCCAAAGTGGGCCAGCATCCCGACGGCAATCCGTGGCAGCCTGAAACCCAGGCCTGGATGAGTTATGCCGACAACAACCATTTCACAATGTCCGCTAATTTTCACGGCGGGGCCGAGGTGTTCAATTATCCATGGGACACTTGGGCAAAACTGGCGGCCGATGATGACTGGTGGCAGTTTGTCGGCCGGGAATGGGCAGACACTGTTCATAAATACAGTCCGTCGGGGTATTTCACCGATCTGGTGAACGGGATTACCAACGGGTACGCCTGGTATGAACTCAACGGAGGCAGGCAGGATTACATGAATTACTGGCACAACTGCCGTGAAGTGACGGTTGAGATATCGAGTATCAAGCTATTGCCTGCAAGCCAGTTAATCTCATTCTGGAATTATAATTATCGATCTTTTCTGAACTATATCAAAGAAACGCATTATGGATTTAACGGTACTGTCACTGATACCGTAACCGACCTGCCCATCGCAGCAAAAGTGTTCATCACCGGCCACGACCAGGATTTTTCGGAGGTGTATTCACGCGGAACCACGGGATTTTATGCCCGCCCGATTCATGATGGCAGTTACAACGTGACGTTTACCGCCCCTGGGTATTTTGCGAAGACCATCAACAATGTGACGGTTTCAAACCGTAATACCACCAGCCTCAGCGTGCAGTTGCGCCCGCTTACATACGATGCCCAGGATAAGAGTGTGATTTCCGTGGTTGTGTATCCCAACCCGTCCGACGGTCATTTCAGGTTGATTTTACCCGAAAATCCAATCAATCCATCCTGTTCCATCCAGATCATCGATCTTCTTGGAAATGTTGTTTACAGGTCGGATGTAGCGCGTTATTCCGGGAACTCTACGGTTGAGATTGATGTTCCCGGCCTTTCAAACGGCCTTTATTATCTGAAGTTTAATTCGGGCTACCGGATTTACCTTGATAAGCTGATCATCAGGAAATAACGATCCGATTCACAGCCTGACGCCGATTCCGAAAATAATCCTGAATGACAAAAGCATCACAACCGTAATGACCGGCAGGATCAGGTTGTATTTTATGGTGCGTGGCTCTTCGTCAAAATAGGCATCCTCCATGCTGAAACTTCTGCCAAGGATCGGGATCAGAAACAGTATCATCGATAAATTTATCGCTATCTCGAATGCGGTGACCTTCGGCAGTTTAAGGATGAAAATAACCAGGTTTCCGACAAAATAGGGAATAAAAAACTGGCTCAGGATAAACCTGATCCTGTATCTGCCGAGCAGATCGTTAAAGTAGATATTGGCCGAATGCAATGACAGGCGCGTAATTATCAAGCCTATCGTAAACATGGCGACAAACCCTGCGATGGTCAGAATCACCTTGCCAGTGTCCATTACAAACAGGTACATTAGCACATATCCAAACCCTTTGCTGAGTATGGCACCGACAAGAATTTCGCCGAAAAACCTCGTAAGCATGTGGAATATCATCCACAGGAGCAGCAATCGCAAGATACCGGTTTCGGTTTCAACATTTTTGTACAGTATGATCATCAGGAGGGACAGCACAAACATGGCGATTGGCCCGCTGCTGAATACTCCTGAAACGGAATCGGGGGTCCATTCGACTCCCCTTATCAGAAAATCAACATCATAATAAAAAATCTTGACCGGGATGTCAAATATAATGGCTGTATAGCCAACGATAAAAAGGTTGAGAAGATTCACAACCAGGTAGGCAATCAGGAAAAGCATGCAGGAATTTAATGAGATGACATTAAAAGTTCCCTTTGGAATCTCGACCTTACCCGTCAACCCCGCCTTTGACAACGTGAAGAGGGAACCTGTTCTCGCCAGGAAGCGAATTTTACGGTATCCGATGTACAGCCTGTTGTCCGGTGAGATTAACCTTTTTTGCATTCCTAAAATTTGTCTGCCAGGAGTGGAATTCCCCCTGTGGCATATTTCCCGGCATCAAGATTTTTGCGAACCTCGGCGAAGGCATCGATGGTCCTGTTTACATCCTCGATGGTATGCGATGCTGTGGGGATGAGCCTGAGCATGATTACTCCCTTGGGCACAACGGGGTAGATAACCACGGAGCAGAATATGCCGAAATTTTCCCGAAGGTCTGCAATAACCTGTGTGGCTTCAACAGGCCCGCCTTTCAGGAATACAGGCGTTACCGGGGACTGGGTTTTGCCGATATCAAATCCTTTGTCACGTAATCCCGTCTGAAGTGCGGTAACGATGGTCCAGAGTTTTTCACGCAACTCAGGATGGGTACGGATCATATCCAGACGTTTCAGTGAGCCCACAACCATTGGCAACGGGAGGGACTTCGCGTAAATCTGAGACCGCATTTTGAAAGTCAGCGCTTTAATGATACGCTTTTCACTGGCAACAAATGCCCCGATTCCGGCCATTGCCTTTGCGAAGGTTCCAAAATAAACGTCAACTTCATCCATCACATTTTGTTCCTGGCTTGTTCCTGCCCCGGTGTTTCCCATTGTTCCAAAGCCATGGGCATCGTCAACCAGCAGCCTGAATCCGTATTTTTCTTTAAACTGCAGGATTCCATTCAGGTTTCCAAGGTCACCGGGCATTCCGAAAACCCCTTCAGTGATGACCAGTATCCCGCCTCCGGTCGCGTCGGCAACTTTGCGGGCGTGGATGATCTGGCTTTCGAATTTTTCCATGTCATTGTGCGGAAATACGAATCGCTTGCCGATGTGCAAACGAAGCCCGTCGAGGATGCACGCATGCGACTCGGAATCGTAAACAACAACATCGTGACGGTCGAGCATCGAGTCGATGATCGACACCATGCCCATATAGCCGAAATTGAGGAGATAGGCTGCCTCCTTGTTTTCAAAAGCGGCAAGTTCCTGCTCGAGTTGCTGGTGGTAACTTGTCTGGCCCGACATCATGCGGGCTCCCATCGGGGCGGCAAGTCCAAACTTCTCAGAAGCATCGGTATCGGCTTTGCGGACTTCCGGATGGTTGGCCAGGCCGAGATAATTGTTAAGGCTCCACACAAGGACCGGTTTTCCCCTGAAATACATGTGATTTGAAATTTCCCCTTCCAGTTTCGGAAAAGAAAAATACCCGAAACCTGCATCGGCATACATGCCGAGAGGCCCCATGTTGCCAGCAACTTTATCGAAAATATCCACCTTTTAAGAATTTAGTTTAACGAATAATAAATGTTTTACCTGTGTGCAAAAGTACCAAAAAACAAATACTTTTTAACTCATAGAATCGTTAGCAGTAGTTAATATTATGATATTTCCACATAAAGTTGTAATTTTGCAAAATGAAGTATAAGGCCATCTTTTTAATAGCTTTCAGCCTGCTGTTCACGCTTTCCTCCTGTAAATTCCAAAAAATCCTGAAGAGTGGTTCCGTGGATGAGAAGTACGAGGCTGCCGTGAAGTTGTATACCCAGAAGGATTACTCCAGGGCGTTGCAGCTCTTTGACCAGCTGGCCGGTGCGATGCGCGCCACAGACAAGGCCCAGAAGATCGCTTATTATTACGCTTTTTGTTATTACAATCAGAAGGATCTCACCCTTGCGGCATATTATTTCAAGCGGTATTCAACAAACTATCCGAACAGTGCGGAGGCTGAAGAGTGCATGTTCATGGGGGCCTATTGCAATTTCCTGAATTCCCCGGAATACAGCCTCGATCAAACAATTACATACGATGCCCTGAAGGATTTGCAATTGTTTACGAACACGTATCCCACCAGCAAAAGAGTATCAGAGTGCAACGATCTTATCGACAAGCTCAGGCTGAAACTGGAGATGAAGGATTACAAGATCGCCAAGCTGTTTTACCGCATGGATGACTATACGGCATCCATTCAAATGCTGAACAATATTCTGAAAGATTTCCCCGACACCCCTCATAAGGAAGAAGTTTTATTTCTGATCATAAAATCATATCACAAGTTTGCCAAGCAAAGTATTTTTGAAAAGCAAAAAGATCGCCACGCGAAAGCCATATTAGCCTACAATGAATTTGTGGCACAATACCCCGAGAGCAAGTTCATGGCTGAAGCGTCAGACATGAAGGAGCGGTCAAGAAAAGAGCTGGAAGGCATCTATGACAGGGATCAGAAAAAAATACTTCATGAAAGTTCTAAAATTCAATCATTAACCCCAATAAAGTGACCATGGATTATAAAAAGGTAAAAACGGATGTTCACGCTGTAACCCGCAATATTGAGGATTTCACGGCAGGTACCAACAACATGTATGAAACTGTTGCTGTCATTTCCAAGCGTGCAAATCAGATTGGCCTTGAAATTAAGGAAGAACTGAACCAGAAGCTCTCGGAATTTGCAACAACGACCGATAACCTCGAAGAGGTATTTGAAAATCGTGAGCAGATCGAGATCGCCAAGTATTACGAACATCTTCCTAAACCTACGTTAATCGCCATTCATGAATACCTCAACGGCGAGGTTTATTTTCGCAATCCCCATAAGGAGCGGCCAGAGGACTTTTAACAATAACTCATTCCGTCATGTTGAAGGGAAAGAAAATTGTTGTCGGGATTACCGGCAGCATTGCAGCCTACAAAATCCCGTTCCTTGTCCGGCTTCTCATTAAAGAAGGAGCCGAAGTACGCATCATCATGACTCCCGTTGCAAAAGATTTTGTAACACCGCTAACGCTCGCCACCCTGTCGCAGCATTCAGTGATCATTGACCCGTTTAAGGCCGATAACGGAGAATGGAACAATCATGTGGAACTGGGCCGTTGGGCAGATGCAATGATTTTCGCACCTGTCACTGCAAATACACTGGGAAAGATGGCCCATGGGATTGCAGATAATTTTGTCGTTACTGCCTATTTATCAGCAAAATGCCCGGTGTTTATCGCGCCGGCCATGGACCTTGACATGTATGCCCATCCATCGACACAGAACAACATCAGCATTCTCAGGAATTTCGGCAACATCATCATCGAGCCGCAGGTCGGTGAACTTGCCAGTGGCTTATCGGGCCCCGGGCGCCTGGAAGAACCGGAGGCGATACTCGGAATCCTGCAACACCATTTCTCACTGAAGCAGGATCTGACTAAAAAAAAAATCCTGGTAACGGCAGGTCCGACCCACGAAAAGATTGACCCGGTGAGGTTTATCGGAAACTATTCAACAGGAAAAATGGGGTTTAGCATCGCAGAGGAAGCTGCCCGGCGCGGAGCCGATGTTACGTTGGTTGCCGGACCAGTGAACCTTGCGGTGAGCCATTCGAATATAAGGCGGATCGACGTTGAATCGGCTGCGGAAATGTTTGAGGCATGCATGCGGGAAGCTTCAAAGGCAGATATCGTCATCATGGCCGCCGCTGTTGCTGACTACACCTATCTCCCAAAGTCATCCGTCAAGCTGAAAAAGGGGGAGGGGCCTTTCGTCGTCGAACTTGCACCCACTGCAGACATTTTAAAAGAGATCGGGAAAAACAAGAGACAAAACCAGGTGATTGTCGGGTTTGCGCTTGAAACAGATCATGAACTTGAGCATGCCAAAAAGAAGCTGATCAGCAAGAATCTGGATTTTATCGTGCTCAATTCATTGAATGAGAAAGGGGCGGGATTTGGCCTCGACACCAACAAAATATCCATTCTTGACAGCTCGGGTATTGTTTTCGAAGGCAAATTAAAAACCAAACCAGCCGTTGCTTCGGAAATCCTGGATTTCATTGTTAACCATTGAACCATTCAGTCATGACACATATAAAAGCCATTTTACTGATTTTCATGGGCCTGGTATCCTTTTACGGAGTGCAGGCACAGGAGCTAAACTGCATGATCAGCATCAATACACAGAAGGTAGAAGGATCCGACAAGAAAGTATTCGAAACCCTGCAGAATGCCCTGTATGAGTTTGTGAACAACCGCAAGTGGTCAAATTACAATTTCAAACAGGAAGAGCGGATCGAATGCACCATGATGATCACCATCAACGACCGCCTCGGTGCGGATGAATTCCGCGGCACCATGAATGTTGTCATTCGCAGGCCTGTCATCAATACGGCATACAACTCCGTGCTGCTGAACACAATTGACAAGAATGTTCAGTTCAAATATGTCGAATATCAGCCCCTCGATTTCTCCGACGGCACTTTCACTTCCAATCTCACATCCATCTTTGCATATTACTCATACCTCACACTCGGGTTTTATTTTGATTCATTTTCACCAAGCGGCGGAAGCCAGTTTCTGGAAAAAGCCCAGGAGGTTGTCAATGCGGCTCAAAATTCATCAGACCCGGGATGGAAAGCCTTTGAGAGTGACAAAAACCGTTACTGGATTGCCAATAACTACCTGAATTCCGCCAACTCGGAATTGCGCGATTTTGCATACCGCTATCACCGGCTTGGACTTGACCAGATGTATGACAAAGTTGACCAGGGTAGGAATGTCGTTACGGAAGGAATCGAGGTTTTGCAGAAGCTGTACAATGCCAAGCCTAACCTGTACGCTTTGCAACTCATCTTTGACGCCAAACGGGATGAATTCGTGAACATTTATGCGGATCAGAGGGTTCCCCCGATGGAAAAGACGAATATTTCGAACATTCTGAAGGAGATTGACCCGGCAAACAGTTCAAAATACAATGCCATTCTCGAATCAAAATAAATGATGCAGGCTAACCGGGTTTTAACAAATGGCTGACCGATGCTGCTGAAATTATCGATCAAAAACTACATCCTCATTCACGACCTGGAGATTGACTTCACCGAAGGATTCTCCGTGATAACCGGTGAAACGGGAGCAGGCAAATCAATACTGCTCGGTGCCCTGGCGTTGATCCTCGGACAACGGGCCGATTCGGGAATCCTGCTGGACAATTCAAAAAAATGTGTTATTGAAGGACTTTTCAGGATCAGCGGATACCAGCTTGATGATTTTTTCATTGGCCAGGAACTTGATTATGATGATACGATCATTCTCAGGAGGGAGATCAACCAGCAAGGGAAATCACGCGCGTTCATCAATGACACCCCTGTAAACCTTGCCCTGATGAAGGATCTTGGCGACAGGCTCGTGAATGTTCATTCGCAGCATTCGATCATTACCCTGAATGATTCAAATTTTCAGTTGGCCGTAATTGACAGTTATGCCGGGATACAGGCGGAAGTCGTCGGTTACCGGACATCATACACCAGATTTACAGGACTGAAAAAGCAACTTGCGGAAATGGAATCACAGGAAGCCAGGGCTGCCGGGGAACTGGATTACTTCCAGTTTTTACTGGATGAGTTGCATACTGCACAATTGCTATCCGGAGAATTGCAGGAGACTGAAAATAAATTGTCGCTGCTCAATCATGCAGAAGAGGTGAAAAGCAGCCTTTTCAAGGCAAATGACATGATTTCCGGTACCGACGACAACATCCTTGCCAATCTGACCCAGGTATTGCACATTGTTAACGGGGTTGCAAAGTACAAACCGGAGATTCGGGATATTGCCGAACGTTTAAACAGCAACCTTATTGATATCAAGGATATATCTAACGAACTGGACCTTGTAGGGGAGCAGGTGTTTGTGGATCCGCCATTGATGGAATCCCTTACGATGCGGCTGGACCACCTTTACCGCCTGATTAAAAAGCACCAGGTTTCGACGATTGAAGAATTGCTTACCATTAAACTTGACCTTCAGGAAAAAGTGTCGGAAGAGGCGGGCATGGAAGAACGGGTGAAAGCCCTGCGCGGCGAAATTGCAGGTATTGAATCTGACCTCATGGGGAAGGCCAGGGCAATTTCGGCAAACAGGCAGCGGATCATCCCCGAATTTGAAAAAGAAGTGGTCGGCATCCTGGGAAAACTCGGAATAAGAACGGCCCAGTTCACCATAGAGTTTCTCAGGTCATCGTCTATCACCAAAGATGGAACCGACAAGGTCAAATTTTTATTCAGCGCCAATAAAGGAATTGAACTCAAGGATTTATCCAGTTCTGCCTCCGGCGGAGAATTGTCGCGCATCATGCTGGCAATAAAATCGATGATCAGCCAGAAAAATTTACTGCCTACCATCATTTTTGACGAAATCGACAACGGCGTTTCCGGGGAGGTTGCGGGCAAAGTAGGCACCATTCTTAAACGCATGGGTAGTTACATGCAGGTCATTGCCATAACGCACCTTCCGCAGATTGCAGCGAAAGGAGACCGCCATTACTGGGTGTTTAAAACCGAAAACAATCAGACAACCGTAACTTTTATCAAGGAATTGTCGGCAAGTGAGCGCGTTGGCGAGATTGCCAAAATGCTCAGCGATGAAACCGTAACCGATTCAGCTTTGCAATCGGCATTGGAAATGCTTAAACCTTAACATGGAACAACCGGAAAATAAATCGAACGACCCCAATATCGTAAGCCAGGGCCTTGAAGTCACAATCAAAGTGGGCCTGGTGCTGGGCCTTATTGCATGGTGTTTTATCATACTGAAGCCCTTTCTGATGATCATGCTGTGGGGGATTATCCTTGCCGTTGCGCTGTTTCCGCTGTACAAATGGCTGAGGGCCAAATTGGGGAACCGGGGAAAAATCGCTGCCGTGATCGTTACTGTGCTGCTTCTGGCAACAATCCTGCTCCCGGTCATACTGCTCGGAGGCTCCCTTAGTGATGCAATTATGTTCGTTAAGGCTTCCCTGACCGCCGGGAAAAACATCATTCCGCCGCCTGCCGAAACTGTTAAGGCATGGCCGGTCATCGGTCCGCAGTTATATGATTTTTGGCTGCATGCTTCCGATAACCTGGCAGGTGTGGTTAAGGAATACCAGGCGCAATTGTTGACCGGCCTCACCTGGCTGATATCTGCCCTGACCAATGCAGGGCTGGGTGTGTTGTTGTTCATCGCTTCCATTTTTATATCGGGCCTCTTCCTGGTTTATGCTGACCAGGGGGCGGATGCAACAAAAAGGATCGCCGTGCGCTTAATGGGAGTGGCGGGGATCAAAACCGTTGCAAATGCAGAGGTCACCATCAGGAATGTCGCCCGGGGAATATTGGGGGTGGCATTCATCCAGGCATTCCTGGCAGGAATTGGATTTCTGGTAGCCGGCATCCCCGGTGCAGGGCTGTGGGCGCTGATCGGTTTTGCACTTGCAATCGTCCAGATCGGGGTCGGACCTGTTGTGATCGGCGTGCTGATCTATGCATTCCTCAAATTAAGCACCCTCACCGCTATTTTGCTCACAGCCTGGTGCATCCCGTTGCTCCTGATTGACAATGTCCTCAAGCCGCTTATGCTCGGTCGTGGCGCACCTGTTCCGATGCTGGTTATATACCTGGGTGCCATCGGCGGGTTTTTAAGTTTTGGTGCCATCGGCCTGTTCGTTGGCGCGGTAGTCCTGTCCCTTGGCTACAGCCTGTTTTTGCTCTGGCTCAAAGCCGACAGATTATAGTCCCGGCTCTTTGCGGAAACTTTTCTATTTTTGCAGCTGATTCAGATAACGGTTCCGGACCATTTTTCCAAGTAGTTCATGATATGAAAAAAACGATTTTCTTATTAATTTTAAGTTGGATAACCTTTCTGTCGCAGGCACAAAATTCCATTGGCATTCAAATGGGTTTTTTAGGAACCCACACAAGCATCGCAGAATATGAACGCATCGGTCGCAGAGACTTCCTGATTGACTCAATGTCCCTGTCCAAAAATGTAGGATCATTTCAGGCTGCTATAAAAGTTGATATTGATCTTGGTAAAAATGTCTTCCTGTCCACAGGATTTCATTACAGTTACAAAGGTCTGGCCAACGTAACCTTTACCGATTCAACGGGGTGGCCCTGGTCAACCCCGGCACGGCAACATTACCTCGGCATTTCGGTGCTTTTGGGTTACCGTTATCATTTCAAACAAAGTAAATGGGGAATTGAGTTGTCCACCGGCCCCCAGGTTGATTTTGCGGTAGGGACACCAAATGGCGGTGCATTGTTTTCCGGACCTTATTACAGGTTCTTCATGCCTTTTTCAAGATTCAGCGAGCTTGATGCTTCATGGGTGGTTGAAGCAGGTGCACGGTATAAACTCGGGCCCGGAGACTTTGTTCTGAAGATCAATTATCTTTTCGGCCTCAGCGATGTGCTGGAAGATCCTTTTGTTGTCGGGAGAAGTACGTCATTGGGCCTGTCGGTGGGATATTCCTTCCCGCTGTCGAAGTAAACAGGATACTCCTTAACATTCAGTTTATTCCGTATAATACCGGATCATCCTCCGGATAGCATCCTGGCAAACCGGACAGAATGCCGGCGCTTCATTGCTTTTCATGCGGCAATCCATCATCGGACTGTAGATTCCTTTCGCCTGGTAGCCACCTCCCTCGAACAGCCCGATTAACCCTTTGTTTTTATCTTCCCGCGGAGTAGGCAGGGGCGTTCCCGGGGCAACCATCGACTTCCATTTTGAATCAAAGTTCAGGTTGGTTGTGATGTTTGGTTGGGGCGGCTCGAATTTAAGGTTGTAATAATCGGAGTATGTGATCTCCGAAGTATAGTATTCATCGGCCAGTCCGGCAAACTCATGCCCGAATTCATGGACGGCTACGATGTTCGAAAGTTGATGGTCAACGGTGCTTTGCCCGTAATGATTGTAAAAACCGCCGCCACCATAGCGTTTGCTGTTTACCAGCACGAAAATAACATCATACGGTACATTCGCAGCAATATCATACACCGATTTTGTATCTGAAGTTGTCAGATAGCGGTCCATGTTAAAGGTGTAAAAACTGCTGTGGATATTGGTGTTCACATAAATATCCTTCCCGGGAATGGTCACGCCCGATTCGTCCGACGGAGATTCAATGGCATAAAAGTTAAACTTGTTTGAATCGCTCGCATAAGGCTCCACCGATAAAAAATATTTGCACATTCGTTTGGCATCCGATCTGAATTTGTCCATCTCCAGGGTTGTGTATCCTTCGGCAAGGAATGCAACGTCGACATGGTTCTCCGGTTCTCCGGAGTCTTTTATTTTTTCATACTTATACGAATGGACACTCTCTTTTATGATGAAATAATCAGTCGGATTGATGAAGCGTTCAAACAAAATAACGAACTCGTTGGTTTCGAACGATCTTTTTTCGATCACGAAGCGGATCGTGTTTTTGGGAAATGGCATGACGGCCGTCATCGGGTAGGCACGCCTCATTTTCTTTGCTTCTTCCGTACCCCTCCATTCCTCGTAGAGCGTACTGTATCCTTTGGAGTAAAGCAATTTTTTGTTTGCTGAATCATACACCGAGAACCGGTATGTTCCGTAGCCGAAAGAATCAATAAGATTCTTATGCGGTCCGCCCCACAGTGGTTCTTCCATCATCTGCACGAAACAAACATCTTCAGACCTGGAATCGCCGGCAAGCAGGTAGTCCACCCGAAGCGTTTTCGGTAAAAAATTTTCATCGAATGAAACAGTCTCGTTCTCTGCAACAACAGCCATCGCCGTCGCAGCGGTGGTAACGGCCTGCGCCCCGGCTTCGGCGTGGTTGAACACAAAGGCAGCCGATAAAAGGGATAGATGGAATAGATTAAGTTTCATGGTTTTCAAAATTTTCGTTTTGTATGAATCAATCGCAAAGTTAAAACCTTTCAGCAACCCCGTTTTCGCCATTTCGCTATTTCGCTATTCCGCTATTTAAATTTCACCTGCACCACAACCATTCCAGCAAGCATCAGTGCGCAGCCGGCCAGCATCCTGGAAGTAAATCCCTCATGCAGGATCAGCCAGCCTCCCAGGACGGCAAACACGGCCTCCAGGCTCAGGATAATGGAAGCATAGGCAGGATGGGCGGTTTTTTGAGCGACAACCTGAAACGTATATGCAACGCCAACCGACAGGATGCCGCCATAGGCAATCGGCAGCCAGGCCTGAACGATGGAGGACAGGGTTACAGGTTCGATGGCAAACGCAATAACCAGGTTGAGCAGCGCACAAATGGAGAACTGGATGACTGCCAGCAAAAAACTGTTCATCAAAGGGGAAAGCCACGCGATGAAGAGTACATGAAATGTAAAGATAATGGCACAAAACAATACCAGTTTATCCCCAGGGTCGATGGAGAATCCGGTTGTAATGCATAGAAGGTACAGCCCTGCCAGGGATATCAACGCACCAATCCACATGGTAAGGTGCGAACGCTGACCAAAGAGCAGCCCGACAACCGGCACAAAAACCACGTAAAGCCCGGTGATGAATCCCGCTTTGCCTGCGGTGGTTTGCTGCAATCCCAGCTGCTGAAAGGCAACGCCGCCGAAAAGGAAAAGCCCGGTCATGATGCTTCCCAGGATAATCTTACGGCGATCGGAGGGATGCGACACCCTGATAAGGGGTTCATCCCCGTATGAACTTTTAAACAGAAAGGGGAGGAGTACGATCGAGCCCAGTGCGAACCGAACCCCGTTATAGGTAAACGGGCCAACGTAGTCCATCCCGATCCGCTGGGCGACAAAGGCAAAACCCCAGATGATGGCTGCCAACAGCAGGATGAGGTCGGAACGGAAACTGGTTTTTGACATGGAACCGCTTTTAAACATCACTCAATGATGATTTCATCCGCAAAAATCCATGCCTTGCTGCCGGCACCCGGATGCCACGGCGGACAAACTCCGCGGTTCCTGGCCAGCACTTTTACATACCTGGCCTTCATGTTTTTTTGGCTGATGCTGAAATTTTTGGTGATCGTTCCCGCGTAATGTTCATCTACATCATTCGAAACGGTTGACAATTGAGTAAAATTCTCGCCGTCATCCGATATCCACCAGGTCACTTCTGAAGGCATGAAAATCCATGCATCCTGGTCCTGGATGCAACCAAGTGAAAGCTTTTTAATTGGCTGAATCGCGCCAAGGTCAACAACTGCGTTAATATCAACACCTTCATAGCCCTGCCAGGCGCCGGTCCTGAAATTATCCCCGCCAACCAGGAAGTCGATCAGCGCCAGGTCTCCTCCGGCGGCATACTGCCCGGCATAGCTGGTTTTCAGGAATATCTTCCGGTTTTTGGGAATTTTAATAAACTGCGCATCCATTTGCTGACTTTTCTGCAGCTCCCTTGTGACGGCAAAAGCCCTCAGAGTGGTTGATTTCCGAAGTATGAAAGGGCGCAGGTAAACGGATGACCGCAGGTTAGGTTCCGATCCGTCGAGCGTGTAATGGATTTCAACCCCGTACATTGCACAGGAAAGCCCGACAACAGTAGAATCCATGAAAGTATGATTTCCCTGGTAAACCGCAGGAACAGGTATAACGGGATATTCGGATATGAAAGATTCCGGGAATCCTCCATAACCCACGCCCCAGGCTTTGTTCGGTTGCGGGCCCATGTTAATGGTCAGTTCACCCCCTTTCAGAATATCCGCGTGGCTCAGGTAGCATTTTGTGTAAGGCCTGCCGTTCAGGCTTGCCGATTGA
This sequence comes from bacterium, assembly GCA_037141055.1. Lineage (GTDB taxonomy): Bacteria > Bacteroidota > Bacteroidia > Bacteroidales > FEN-979 > CAIVAT01. The sequence continues at coordinate 44,878 of JBAXDH010000003.1, forward strand.
ATGTAGAAATTCTGATCGCTGAGGTTGATGGCCTTGATTATGAATGATTTTCCGTTTTCCAGGGCCATTGTGACCCTTGGAAAAGCAGGTGTTCCAAGGGCATAGATACCGGAACCGGGTGTAACAGGATAAAATCCCATCGCACTGAGCACATACCAGGCCGACATCTGGCCGCAATCTTCGTTGCCAATCAGCCCATCCGGACTGTTCTTGTAAAAATCCCGGCATATCCGGTGGACGAGTTCCTGTGTTTTCCAGGGCATGCCGGCATAATCATACAGATATGCCATGTGGTGGCTGGGTTCATTGCCATGGGCATACTGCCCGATCAGCCCGCTGATATCTGCCTGGTCGCGTCCCGTTGTTTTTGAGTCGGCAGAAAAGAGTTCATCCAGTTTTAAAGCAAATTTATCACGCCCCCCCATCAGCCCCATCAGACCGCTGAGATCCTGCGGAACGTAAAAACTATACTGCCATGCATTGGCCTCCGTGTAATTGAAGTTTACTTCCGCCGGATCAAAAGGAGTGAACCAAGTAGCATTTGATTTTGCCCGCATGAAACCGGTTATGCGGTCGTAAACATTCTTGTAATTCTGCGCCCTGGCCAGGTAGGTTTTATAGTCCTCCTGCTTTCCCAGCGATTTGGCCATCATGGCAATGCACCAGTCGTCGTAAGCATATTCTAGGGTTTTAGAAACCGATTCCCCCTCGCGGTCGGCGGGAATATAGCCTTTCGTTTTGTAATATTTCAACCCGAGATTGTCCTGTTCTGCACTGTGCTTCATGGCCGCCAGCGCCTTTTCGCCGTCAAATCCACGGATACCTTTCAGCCAGGCATCCGCGATGACCGGCACGGCGTGGTAACCGATCATACAGCCGGTTTCATTGCCCGAAAGTTCCCACACCGGCAACATGCCTCCCTCATCGTACTGGTGAAGGAACGTGTTTATAAAATCGTTAACACGCTTAGGTTCAATCAGGGTATAAAGCGGGTTGGCTGCCCGGTAGGTGTCCCATAGTGAAAAAACGGTATAATAATCAAATCCATCTGCCTGGTGAACTTTCAGATCGCGGCCGCGGTAACGGCCATCTACATCCTGGTAAATATTCGGTTGCAGCATCGTATGGTACAGCGCTGAATAAAAGACTGCCTGCTGGTCGGGCGTGCCATATTCAGCCCTGATCTTTCCCAATGCCGCATTCCACAAGGCTGCAGCATGGTTTGCAATGGTATCAAAATCCCAGCCGGGATTTTCAGTTTCCAGGTTTTTACGAGCTCCATCAATGCTCACCCCGGAAATTCCGACTTTGACAAGAATCCGTTCATTGGAAGCCGTTGTGAAGGTAAAACAGGCTTTGATATTGGTGCCACTTGCTTCGCTGATACCGGGAGACGCCTGGTCATTTTGAGCCAGAATAAATGAGGTAAAAGGTTTGGAAAATTTCGCAACGAAATAGATCATCTGCTTTGCAGCCCAGGCCTGGGATATCCTGAATCCTTCGATTTCATCCTTGCCAGTGACTTTGATTCCCGATTCAATCACCTTATCGCGATGCTTCAGATCAAATACTATATTTGACTGATTTGAAGCAGTATATGTATACCTGTGAAACCCGGTCCTGGGTGTCGCCGTCAACTCTGCGATCACCTTGTTCTTTGGGAGCATCACACGGTAATACCCCGGTGAAGCCGTTTCATCTTTTTTAGCGAAAGGGGAGGAATAACCGTAGTCTTTGAGATTCACATCACCTGTAACCGGCATGACCAGGATGTCACCGTAATCGGAACAACCTGTGCCGCTGAGATGCGTATGACTGAAGCCGTAGATGACCGAATCACTTCCATGGTAGGCCGAACAACCGTCCCAGCCATCGAGGCGGGTATCCGGACTGAGCTGCACCATTCCAAACGGAACACTTGCCCCCGGGAAAGTATGGCCGTGGCCGCCGGTACCAATGAACGGGTTCACATAACCCGAAAGTGCCTGCTGTGTCTGGCCAGTCAATGATGAGGAAACACCGGCCGTTAAACAAACCAGGATCATCCTGGCGGCATGCATAACATGCCTGGAATAATTCATCATGGAAAGGGGTTAATATGTGTCTGCCAGGCTTCTGACAATGATCAGGTCTGCAATTTTCGGACTCTTTTTCGATGTCGTGAATTTAATGTCGACCGATTCTCCCGGCAGCATATCAAAGTAATTATCGGAAAAATCACCGGGAACAGAAGTTGAAAGATAGAGATTCTTGACTAGTTTGTCGCAAGTAAGCCGGATGTTGTATCCTGCCGGCGTTGCCGTAATAACTTTTTCAATAGCAGGTACAGGCAGTTCGAGATCTTTTGGAGCTACAAAATAAAGAAGGTTTTTAGCCTCCAGGCCTGAGAAACTGGCACCTTTAAGCGTTACAAGGAGAACAACTGCCTTCGGATCTAATTTCCCAAGCAGGGCTGACTGAATGGTGTCATAATAAACCAGGGAAGAATTTCCCGGGATGTCAACAGTGAAACCCTCATCAGAATAAATGTTCCCGGTATAATCCATCACCTTTACAGTCATGGTTGCCCGATAGATTTGCGGATCATCGGAACAGATATAGACTTTCACATGCCCGTCTTCCACAACCGGTGAGATCAGCATTTTGTCGTATGCAGCGGGAATCGCATACTGCAGCGCTTTCTTCTTTCCGTAGTAATCGCGTGACGACCATGATACGACCGGCCAGCAATCATTCAGCTGCCAGTACATTGTTCCCATACAATAAGGCCTTGCCCTGCGGTGGGCCGCGATGGCTGATACGATTCCTTTGGCCTGCAACAGCTGGCTCACATAGGCATACGATTCAAAGTTTTTCGGTTTCCTGTAATCTCTCAGCAAATATTCATCAATGGTCTCGAATCCAGTAGGATGTTTCTGATGCGCCTTCATTACCGGGGAAGCCAGCGAGCGGTCTTCCGGATTGGTAAATTTCCTGATGGTTGAATAGTCAGGGAAACCCTGGAAGCCATATTCTGACATAAACCTGCCGACTTTCCTTTCATAATTCAGAAACGGTTCTTTTCCCCACCAAACGCCCCAGTAGTGCGAATCGCCCTCCGTGAGACTTTCCGGCCGGCCCCATCCGTGAAGGGGAGAAGTGGGAATGTAGATTCGTGCAGTGTCAAACCTTTTTACGTTATTCGGCAGAATAAGGTTGAAAATAAACCTGTAATTCTTGTAAATCGCTGCCGAATCTTCAGCGTTATACCCGTATTGTTTTTGCCATCCCCAGTTTTTCCAGCCTTCGTCAATTTCGTTGTTGCCGCACCAAAGGGCAATGCTCGGATGGCGCCTCAGCCTCACAATATTCTGAATGGCTTCATCACGAACATCGTCGAGAAACTCCTTGTTTCCGGGGTACATGGCATTTGCAAACATAAAATCCTGCCACACCATGATGCCGTTTTCATCGCACAGATCGTAAAAAATATCATTTTCATAGATTCCGCCTCCCCAGACACGGAGCATGTTCATGTTGGCATTTTTCACATCAGCAATGATCGATCTGTAGGCAGAGTCGGTAACCCGCGGCAAAAAAATGTCCTGCGGAATGTAATTGGCCCCTTTGATGAAAAGCGGGGATCCGTTTACCTTGAAATAAAACGACTTTCCCGTCGAATCCTTCTCCTGAACCAGCTCGATGGTGCGCAGTCCGATCTTCTGCCTGCCTTCGCCAACCAGCCTGCCGCTGAAATAGACCTCATAGCCAAAGTTGTACAACGTCGGGTTTCCCATCCCGTTTGGGAACCAGCGGGCCGGGTTGCGGATGGAGAAATCACCCCGTATTATATTCGGGCCCTTATTCAGAATCACAGGTTGCCTTAATATTTCAGTGGTGTCGTGGAAAAGCCTTATCTCCGCCGAATCTCCCAGTTCGGAAAATATGGTAAACTGGGCGGCCATGTTTGCCAGTGTATCGGTAAGCTTTTTCTGGATATACTGAACCCCCAGCACATTCACGGCATTCCACTCGCGGATGTAAATCGGGCGCCAGATACCGCATGTAACAAGTTTCGGACCCCAGTCCCAGCCGAATTGATAAGCGGCCTTACGGCACACCACTTTTTCGTCGCCGGGAAGTTTGTTTTTGAGTTTGTCGTAACGTATTTTGTTCTCCGGAATAATGGCAGGAAACTGGATCCGGAGCGTATTCGTTCCGATTTGCAGAAACCTTTTAATGTCGACATACCATTCACGGAACATGTTGTCCGACACAAGTATCAGTGAATCATTGAGGTACACGTTGGCGTACGTATCCATCCCCTTTGAAACCAGTTCAATATGACGCCAGGCGAAGTTCATTTCACCGTACTGGAACGTCTTCATGTATTCCCAGCCAACTTCGCCAATCCATTGCAGTTTTGATTCGTTGTCGCGTAAATACGGATCAGGGATCAGGTTGTTGCGCATGAGGTCAAGGTGGACCACCCCGGGCACTTTTGCGGGATACCATTCTTTGGTTCCTGCCTTTCTGAATTTCCATCCGCCGTCGAGCTCAAATGTGTTGATATCCTGGGCAGGAACAAATTTTGCACCCAGGATTGAAATTGCGAGGAATACCAGGGAAAAATAACGATTCATACAGAGATGATTTATAGCTGCAAAATTATCATTTTCCAGCTTACCGTGGCTGTAATCCTCTGATTTCACTGCAGAAAATTGCCCATGGAGCGCAATTTCTTTATACTTTAGCAAGTAGAATGACCGTTAAACAATTTCATTAACAACTTGGAATAACTGCCCATGGACCTGACAACATTGTACCCCCGTTTTTTTGAGCTGTACGGAAAACCTGATGAGAGTCCCAGGTGTTTTTTCGCCCCCGGCCGGGTCAACCTCATCGGCGAACATACCGATTATAACGGCGGTTTTGTGCTGCCATGCGCCATTCGTTACGGCACATACCTGCTGATCCGCCCTTCCGCCGACCCCATTGTGCGGATGGCCTCTGCCAACATGGAATACCGTGCAGAAATTCCGTTGGAGGAGTTGTCCCGAAAAGTCAGGAATGAATGGGTGAACTATCCGCTGGGCATTTTTGACCAGTTCAGGCAGATGAACATCCCGCCAGCCGGCTTCGACATGCTCTATGCAGGCGATATTCCGAACAGCGCCGGGTTATCGTCGTCGGCATCTATTGAAATGGTGACTGCATTTGCCCTTTCAGCCATGCTTGGTGATACTCAGCTCAGGATGATCGATCTTGTGAAGTTGTCGCAACGGGCCGAAAATGAATTTGTTGGCGTGAACTGCGGCATCATGGACATGTTTGCCGTCGGCATGGGGGAGAAGGACCATGCTCTTTTTCTCAACTGCCTTACACTCGAATATAAAAAGGTTCCGATCTTGACCAACGGCTTCAGGCTGATCATCGGAAACACCAATAAACAACGTGGACTCGCTGATTCAAAATACAATGAGCGGGTGGCCGAATGCCAGCTTGCGGTGACCTATCTCAGCCAACAACAGCCTGTCTCAAAACTCGGTGAGATCAGTTTCATGCAATTTTTCAAGATACAGGAACAGATTCCCGATGAACTCATCCGTAAAAGGGCGCGCCATGTGATTTCTGAGAACCAGCGCGTGCTGAATTCGGTTTCGTGCCTGCTCAAAAATGATATTCTGCAGTTTGGCGCACTGATGAATGCCTCACACGAATCGTTGCGCGAAAACTATGAGGTAACCGGCTTTGAACTCGACACGCTGACGGAAGAAGCACGGAAAATCAACGGTGTTGTGGGATCGCGCATGACCGGTGCCGGTTTTGGCGGCTGTACCGTGAGTTTGGTCAGGGAAGAGGTTGCAGACAGGTTCATGGAGCAGGTTGGCCGGGAATACAAGAAAAAAACAGACCTCACCGCTGATTTTTACCTGGCTGAAATCTCCGATGGCGTAAAGGAGATTCGCTGACACCGTAATTATTTTTTATTTCCGCAATTTGTTCCTTAACTTCGAAGGTTAAAACGACTATAAAAATATTGATTGGTTACTTTAATACCAGTGAGTGAAAAAGAGAAAAGCGGAGTGGTATGAACTATTCACTTTTATCTTTTACATTTTCATTTTGAATTTTTCAATGAAAACTGTTCGTTTCGTAGTGAACAAAGATTAACGAACAGCGGTAAGTGAACGGAGAAAATCGAAAAGTGAAAAGTTCGCACTCCGCCTGATCCGGATAATATGTGCCACATTCTGATATGTTGGCACACATTCTATAAAACAACTTTAAAAATTCTTCTTATGGGCCACAAGAAAGAAAAATCAAAGGAAACCGAAAACAAAGAAAAGAAAAGCAGGAAAAACCGGGTACAGGATCACGCTGATACTCCTTTCAAGGCAGAACATGAAGATGAAGGAGCTGATAAGCTTTCCAAACATGTTTACGAGGATGAACTCGCGAAACTCCAGATTGAACTTGTCAGGCTCCAGGAATGGATCAAATACAAGGGCCTGAGGGTAGTTGTGCTTTTCGAAGGTCGTGATGCCGCAGGCAAGGGCGGTTCCATCAAGAGGATCACCGAAAGCCTGAATCCCCGTATCTGCAGGGTGGTCGCGCTTGGAGTCCCGACTGAAAAAGAGAAGACACAGTGGTACTTTCAACGATATGTGCCCCATCTGCCTGCAGCAGGAGAAATGGTACTGTTCGACCGCAGCTGGTATAACAGGGCAGGAGTCGAACGGGTGATGGGATTTTGCACGGAAGCCGAATATTGGGACTTCCTGCGATCCTGTCCGAATTTCGAAACCATGCTGATCCGTTCAGGGATCATCCTCATTAAATACTGGTTTTCGGTAAATGACAAAGAGCAGGAGAGGAGGTTCATTCAGCGCATCAACGACCCTACGCGGCGCTGGAAGATCAGCCCCATGGACGTTGAATCACGCACCAAATGGATCGATTATTCCAAGGCAAAGGATGAGATGTTTGCCTATACCGATACAAAACAATCACCCTGGTTTGTGGTGGAAGCCGATGACAAGCGAAAAGCGCGACTCAATTGCATCTGTCATTTGCTGAGTCTGATCCCGTATGAGGATGTCCCCCGCGAAACGATCACACTTCCGCCGCTGGAGCATGACAAAGCGTATGTACGCCCGCCAATGACCGAGCAAACGTTTGTACCGAATAAGTACTAGGAATCTAAGAGCAGTTTCCTGTTCATTCAAGCACGGAGAACCGGTAGACTGTCTTCTCTGAGAATTTCATTCCGGGTTTCAGGATGGTATTCGGAAATCCCGGCTGATTCGGTGAATCAGGAAAATGCTGCGTCTCCAGGCATAACCCATAATGTTTCTGATACACTTTCCCATCTTTTCCCGTGATGGTGCCATCCAGGAAATTTCCCGAGTAGAACTGAATCCCGGGCTGGGTTGTAAGAATTTCCAGCTGGCGGCCTGTGCGTGGGTCATACAATTGGGCTGCCATCGTTAACTCACAGGCCTTTTTCTTTAAAATATAATTATGGTCATACCCTCCTTTTACTTTTTCAATTCCTGAACCTATTGGCTCCGAATTATTGAAATCCATCGCGGTTCCCCGCACGTATGGTGAAGCCCCCGTCGGGATCAGTTCACTGTTGACCTGGGTGTACTGATCGGCATATAGCGTAAGAATATGCCCGAGGATGCTGGTATCTGCCTCACTCAGGTTGAAATAGGTATGGTTGGCAATATTTACCGGCGTCGGCTTGTCTGTTTCGGCTTCGATAAGCATGGTGAGTTCATTGTGATCGTCCAGCGAATATGTCACCTCCACCTTCAGATTCCCCGGATATCCCTCTTCTCCGTCCTTGCTCAGGTACCGGAGTTTCAGCATGGCCTGTGAAGAGTCCGCAATCTTCCCGGGCTCCCATACAACTTTGTCAAAACCTTTCAACCCTCCGTGAAGGCTGTTCTTCCCATTGTTCACCGCCAGGCTGTATCCGGTGCCATTGAGCGTAAACTTTCCCCTGGCGATCCGGTTTGCATACCGTCCGACAATCGCGCCAAAATACGGACTGTTGGCAATATATTTTTTCAGGCTGTCGTAGCCGAGAACGATATCGCCGGTTTTGCCAGTTTTATCCGGAACCAGGATGGAGGTGATGATGCCGCCATAGTTGGTAATCTTCACGGTAACTCCCATATTGTTGGTTAGCGTATAAAGGAAAACCTTCTTCTGACCGGCTTCTCCGAATTGTTCCACTGTGATCCCTGCATGTTCGTCTGATGTCACCATATTCATGACCTGGTCGATTTTACGGATTGTATCGCTGAGGTTCTTTTCATCGTCGCCTACTTTAATGTTAAACTTGTTGGGGCCTTCAATACAGGAGTGAGTCAGGACCAGTCCCAACGAAACGAGAAGGAAAACAACCGCTCTTTGCATACCGGCGATATTAGATTATTCCACAAACTTATCAAAACAATGTCATTTAACCAACAATCTTTTTACTTTTGGCCCCTCGTTCCATTCGATAATAAATAAATGAGCTCAGTTAAAAACAAAGTCATCCTGGTTACTGGTGCTTCTTCAGGTATCGGCAAAGCGATTGCTGTCGCTCTTGATGCTGCCGGAGCCAGGGTTGCCATCGCTGCACGCAGGAAAGACAGGCTTGATGAGATGGCAGCCACGATGCACCAGCCCCTGGCAATAGAAGTGGATCTCTGCAATGAATCCGCTGCACGGGCGATGGTTTGCAAGGTTGCAGAACATTTTGGCAGGATCGATGTGGTGATCAACAACGCGGCCAGCATCATCGTGGCGAAGTCAGATTCGGTTACTTCCGCTGATCTGCTCGGAGCCTTCACCACCAATCTCATTGCACCGGTGGCCGCAACACAGGAAGCGATCGGCTTCATGCGCAGGCAGGGCGGCGGACAAATCATCAACATTGGTTCACCCGGATTCATGATGGGAATTCCGTTTTATGCCCCTTACGTCTGTTCCAAGGCAGCATTTTCTGCGTGGACCCGGACAATCCAGGCCGAGTGGGCGGGAACGGAGATCATCGTTAGCGAATACTTCCCGGGGTACATCAAAACGGACTCCCTTCCTGATTCCAGGCTGGGGATGATTGACCAGGATTTCCTGATGGCCGATCATCAGAATTTCATCACCCGGCTCTTCACAAAGCCCAAAACTCCCGATGATGTTGCCCGTCAAATCCTCAGACTGGTCGAACACCCTCAAACACTTGTTTATTCTGATTTCAGCGTAAAAATTGGCGCTTTTATCTCCAACATTCCCGGGTTCAGGCTGAATATTGCACGACAGCTGGCAAAAAATGCACGGGAAAAGAAACAACTTTCAGTTTTCACAAATCATTAATAATCCATAACCCCTCTTAAACATGCGCACCACAATTCCTTTAAAAGACCGCAAAACCGATTACATCTATCTTGCTTTTTTCTTTTTAAACCTGTTCTACATCACATATATTGTTGACCTGGAGCAGCTTGTCATAAAAAACCCCGATGATTTCCAGTACCCCCTGTGGCCGCTGCCGTTCCTGGTCGACATGGTGCACTGGTGGGGAAGCAGTTTCGACCCGCTTCAATGGGCACGGCCTACATGGTGGAAAGCGACGATCTGGCTCGATGCGGTCTTCTTCGGCCCGTATTATGCTTTTGCCATTTATGCCTTCATCAAAGGAAAGGATTGGATCAGGATCCCGACCTTCATTTTTTCCTCGATCCTCTTCACGAATGTATTCATCATCATGAGCGAAGAATACTGGGGCCCGCATGCCTCAAACGCCCCGTTCATCGTCACGCTTGCCAATGCCCCATGGTTCCTGTTTCCTATATTCCTGGTTTGGAAGATGTGGAAACACGAACACCCTTTCACAAGGGAGAGTTAACGCTTGAACTACCTTTTTTGGGAACGAAGTCTATTTCGCGAGTTCCACATTCATCTTTGTGACTGCCTGTGCGAACCTGGTGCGATCTTTTTCATCAACAGGTTTTGAAGGAGGGGATACAAGTTTGAGCGGGTCGGTAGGACTTCCATTGCGGTAAACACGGAAATCCAGGTGCGGGCCGGTTGAAAGGCCGCTGCTGCCCACGTATCCGACTACCTCGCCCTGCCTGACATTGGAACCGGCTTTCAGACCTTTTGCATAGCCGGATAAATGCGCATACGTTGTGGTATACACCGAATTGTGCCGGATGCTGATGAAACGGCCATAACCGCCGTGAAATCCCACCTCGTTTACATGTCCGTCGCCGAGCGCCACCACCGGGGTCCCCCGTGGCGCCGAATAATCAACGCCGAAATGCGGACGCGCAATGCGAAGGATCGGATGCATCCGCGAACGTGAAAAGCGGGAGCTGATGCGCGAAAACTTAAGCGGAGCCTTCAGAAACGAACGCTGAAGACTCTGGCCGTTTTCATCAAAATACTCGTTCCTGCCCTGCTGCTCAAAGTTGTATGCATAATAGTCCCTGCCGTTGCTGTGAAATCGGGATGCCAGGATACGGTCAATGCCGATCAACTTATTGTCAACATAAACTTCTTCATAAATTACTTTAAAATTGTCCCCTTTCTGCAGTCCGTAAAAATCAACAGTCCAGGCATATACATCAGAAAGTGCCATCCCGAGGTTTATGTCGAGCTTGTTTTCGACGAAACAGTTCCACAGCGAACTGGTTATTGTCCCTGTCGAAGTTTTGACAAGCCTCGAGACCTTTTTCTTATCTTTATATGCCTTCAGAGAATCGCTTACATCGTAAACCACAAAATCGATCGGGTTGATTTCGTAAACAACGTATTTAGTAAGTTTGGCCGAATCCTTCGAAACGATCCTTGCATAACGGTTCCCGGCTTTTATTTTCCTGACATCAAATATCTCACGGGTTTCATTTGCTATCCGCTCAATGGTTGCGCCGGGGATATACCCCGAAAGCATTAATGATAAATTCTGGTTGTTTCCGACCGTTCCGTATACGATATCCATGCTGTCGAGCCTGATACCATAAGCCAGAACCGGGGGAGGCGGGGGCGATGCGATTGCTTTGGGCGGTGCCACCCTGTGATAATTGAGTAAAACCCCGATCACCGCAATGATGACAAGTACCACGATAAGAGTGATGACGGAGTATGTTCGGAGTGAAAGTTTCTTCATGGAGGATGCTAATCAAATTTCAGAGTTATCTGCACGATCTCCGGCCTGTTGCCGAGCCTGACCGGCGGTCCCCAGGTACCGAAACCGGTCGACACGTAAAAATGGGTTTTTCCGATCAGTTTATATCCGCGGCTTATTTCGTACATGGCAGTCGTAATATAATTGAACGGCCACATTTGCCCGTGATGGGTGTGACCTGAAAGCTGCAGATCAACACCTTCTTCTACGGTCCGTTCAAGGTTGAACGGTTGGTGATCCATCAGTATAACCGGGAAAGACCGGTCAACCTGCTGTATCAGTTCACGGAGTTCCTTTCGTTTCTTCCCGGTGAATCGCGAACGGTCGCGGTCTTCACGCCCAACGATATAGAATCGGTTGTCAATAAACAAAGCGGTATCCCGGATTACAGTGACACCATGCTCCCGCAGATATTTAACAGCCGGTTCAACACCGCCGATATATTCATGGTTCCCGGTAATGGCATACACGCCGAGTTTCGACCTGATCTCCATCAGGTTTGCCCCGAGGTTGTTCATGATCACGGGGGCAAGGTCTTCATCCACCACATCACCGGCAAAAAGTACGATGTCCGGATGCAGCCCGTTGATTGTTTCAACAAGCCTGTTTGCTTTCCTCCTGGAGATGATGGTCCCGAGGTGAATGTCGGATGCCATGACGATTCTAAGCGTTTTTTCTCCGCTTACTTTTTTTCCGACATGCAACTCCAGTTTCCTGACAAGCGGAATCCTGGCATTTATAAAACCACCCGCAACGATGAGGGAAACCAGCGAGAGCGAAATAAACAGCACCGTCAGCTTTGTTTGCGCGTAATCCGTGTAAAACGATTGCGGGAAAATGTGCAAAAAATGGTTCAGAACCCTGGCGAAATCTATAAACAACGCTACCAGGATAAAATAGAGCATAAATGCCAGCCAGAAGGAACCGATCCATGTCATGACCCCTGTGAATCCGAATGGATAAGTACGTTCAAGAATTCTCGCAAGAACAAACGTAAATGCAACGCTCCAGAATATCGCAATATACCATGGGCGCCAGGCAGAACCTGCCGGGATCGCCTGCAAACCGCGTATGAAAATATAACTGTTGACCAGTCCGTAAACCACCAGGACGATCGTGATAAATACTACAAATGCACCTGTTTTCAATGTTTTTATTCCTTTTTTCGTTTTTCCCGTGGCAAAGTTACCGTTAATAAAAATATACTTCTAAATTTGTTTCCCGGAAGTGACCTCATCCTCAACCAAACCGGATGCTTTTTGATGTTTCATTAATTTATAAAAACGAAAAATGATAGAAACGGGTTTTGTTCTAAGCTGGATTGATTACACGATCATGATCGTCTATTTTGCGTTTGTGCTGGGCATCGGCTGGGCCCTGAAACGATACATGAAAGATGCCAATGCTTTCCTCGAAGCCGGTCGTTCCATGCCGGCATGGGTTGCAGGGCTGGCTTTTATTTCAACCAACCTTGGCGCACTCGAAGTCATGGGCATGACGGGCTCCGGAGCAAAATACGGCATGCTTACAACGCACTTTTACTGGGTCGGTGCCATTCCTGCCATGGTTTTCCTGGCTTTGTTCATGATGCCATTCTACTACGGATCGAAGGCGCGGTCGGTGCCTGAATATCTCAAACTGAGGTTTGATGAGAAGACCCGCGGACTTAACGCCATCCTCTTTGCCGTGATGACCATCCTCGCCTCCGGGATTTCAATGTATGCCCTGGCTATCCTGATGGAAAAAGTACTTGGATGGAACTTTCACCTGAGCCTGGTCCTTTCCGCGGCCATCGTCCTCGGATACACCTACCTGGGAGGCCTTTCCTCTGCCATTTACAATGAAGTTCTGCAGTTCTTTATCATTGTGATCGGCCTGTTGCCGATTGTTATTCTTTGTCTGCAGGACCTGGGAGGATGGTCGGGAATGAAAGAACAGCTGGCACCCATCGTTACCGCTAAAGGATTTGCACCAGACACCTGGACAACCACCTGGAAATACACCGGATCGGCCAGCGCCAACCCTTTGGGCGTTGAATGGTATGGCATCGCTGCCGGGCTGGGCTTCGTGCTGTCATTCGGATACTGGTGCACCAACTTCCTGATCGTTCAGCGTGCCATGTCGGCCGAATCGCCGACCGCAGCCAGGAACACCCCGCTCATCGGTGCTTTACCCAAGATGTTCATCCCGTTTTTGATCATTGTTCCCGGAATCGCCGCGCTGGTATTGCTGAACAAGCAGGGTTCCGGTTTCGTGCTGCCGGAAATTTCCCCGGGCCATTACAATTATGATTATACCATCATCGCCCTGTTGAAGCAATACCTGCCGGCAGGGGTGCTCGGGCTTGGCATTACCGCACTGCTGGCCTCATTCATGTCTGGAATGGCCGGGAATGTTTCGGCTTTCAACACAGTATGGACCTACGATATTTACCAAAGTTACATACGCCCTGTTACGGCAGATAAAGTGGCGGATGACAAGCATTACCTCTTTGTCGGCAGGATGGCCACCATCTTTGGCGTAATCGTCAGCATTGCCGCAGCATACCTGGCAAGTTTGTTCGGGAACATCATGGACTTTCTCCAAACCATCTTCTCGATGATCAACGCGCCATTGTTTGCCGTGATCTTCCTCGGAATGTTCTGGAAGAGGACGACGGGTCATGGAGCGTTCACCGGTTTGCTTGCCGGATTCTTTATTGCGCTCCTTCACCACGGAATGACGGTTCCCGCTGGAGCTGCAACCCTTGTTAAAGGAGGATGGATATGCAACCTGCATACCTATCCTGTAGAGATGGCACAGAATTTCTGGACCGCCATCTTTGCATTCACGACAAGCGCCCTCGTCACCGTATTCCTGTCACTGGCCACAAAGCAAAAGAAATCGGACGAAGACCTCAAAGGACTTGTATACACGTTAACGCCTAAAGTCATAGAAACAAACGTTCCCTGGTACCAGCGTTCATCGACCCTGGCCATCGTGGTACTGACAATCGGGACGATTTTAACCATCATGTTCTGGTAAAAGAACAATGAAAACAATGAAGACAATGAAAACAATTTATACAATGAGAGCAATGCAATGATATTGAAGAACAGGTCACTTAAAATGACACAATTTCTGCATTGCTTGCATTGTTTGCATTCTTTAAATTATTAATTCAGCAATTATGGGTATAGATATAAAATTTCCGATCGGCCTGATGTTCTCCATCCTGGGACTCCTGCTTACCGTTTTCGGACTGTTTACAAGCGGCGACAGTGCTTTGTATGCCAGGTCGCTGGGCATCAACATCAACCTGTGGTCGGGATGCGGCATGCTGGTCTTCGGGCTTATCATGCTGTTTTTTTCCTGGAAAAGCAAGAAAGCCAAAACCCAATGATATGAACCCGATGCACAGAGCCTTCCTGAAGACGCCCATCGGGCACATTGAGGTCACCGGCTCGGAGAATGGCATACGTTCGTTGTATTTCCTTGATTTCAAGGTCAGGCCGCAACATGTGCCATCGTGCCTGCGGTCGTGCATCGATCAGCTTGAGGAGTATTTCCACGGATCACGGCGAAAGTTTGACCTTAAACTTGACCTGGAGGGATCGCAATTCCAGCTCAGAGTCTGGGATGAACTGTTGAAAATCAACTTCGGAACCACAGTTTCATACATGGAACTGGCACGCAGGATGGACAATCCCGGGGCGATTCGCGCTGTTGGCGGCGCCAACGGGCACAACCCTGTATCCGTCATCGTGCCGTGCCACCGCATCATCGGATCAAATGGCAGGCTGATCGGATACCGCGGCGGGCTGAAGCGCAAGAAATGGCTCCTGGAACATGAACATGCCTTTGCCCAGCGCGACCTTTTCTACGGGAAAGCGTGACATACATGATTTAACATCATTCCCATGAAAAAACTTCTCCTTTGCGCCGGGGTGCTTTTGGTCATTTCCATGAACGCTTATTCGCAGTGGATCAAGGATGCCGAATTCGACCTGCACGATCCGTTTACGCTGAAGACCATCCGGACAGTTAAGTTCAAAACCATTGAAATCCCCGGAACCCTGCCACTTTTTTCAGTGGTTGTTGACAGTGTTTTGCACAAGACCGTCAGCAGTACAATAATGAAGGATGACACGGTATTCTTCGTTTTAGCCGACAGCATCCAGGGTTGGGCGACCCGTGACAGGAATTCGTGGCCAGGGATTAAATTCACTGTCCGATTTAAAAACCATGGAAAAGGTATTCACAGGGTGGAAAACCTTGTTCCATTGGGTCAAAGCAGGGAGAAAGTGTACATTACTGCATCAGGTTCGAAGGAATGGCCGGGTTACCTGTGCAGGTCAAAGTTGTATCGCCCGGGATACGGGCCGGTAGGAGTGGTGCTTCCGGATAATGCATGGCACCTGGGATTTGCCGATTTACCTGTAAATGACACACTGTCGATTGTAGCACTGGCCCGCAGGGGTAACCGTGATAAGGATCACACCGAAATTGACCGCTGGGCGGTGACCCTGAAACCCGGGGGCTGGGCGGAATATTCCATATACCTTGATTGCCACAAAGATGACTGGCACGCCGGCATGCGCCTGATGTTTGAGCGCAGATGGTTGTATGATCTCCAGGATTTCGACAACAGCATGTTCCTGCGGAGTGATCTCGCGTGGATGAAAAACAGTTACATCATGCTGCTCCAGTTTGCCTGGGATAAAAAGTATTATGACTATGGGAAGCAGGAATACACCTTTTACCGCAATCTCTTTGAATACGACTCGCTAACCGGCGGGTACGACATCTATACACTCTGGCCGACCTGGCCGAGGCTTGGGCTCGATCAGCGGAACCAGTGGGATATGTACCGCGACCTTCCGGGAGGAATTGCCGAACTGCGCAAACAGGTGGATTTCACACACAAGGCCGGGAAAAAATACTTCATTTCCTTCAATCCGTGGGATGAAGGAACCCGTAAGGAAGACCAGTTAAAAGGGATGGAAGACCTGTTGCGGGCTACTGATGCCGATGGTGTTGTGCTCGACACCAAAGGATCATCCAGCATTGAACTGCAGGCCGCCGCGGATAAAGTCAGGCCCGGCATCATCATGTACAGCGAAGGGATGGCAGTGCCGAAAGATATGCCGGGCGTCGTCAGCGGCAGGGTGCATGATGCCCTGGTGATGCCGCCACCACTGAACCTGAACAAACTGATCAAACCCGATTTCGCCATCTTCAGGGTTTTGCAACTCGCGGATGACCGGCTTCACCGGGAACTGGCCATTTCATTTTTCAACGGCTACGGGGTGGAAATTAATACCATGCGTCCGGGCAGGCCTGAATGGATCAGGGAGGAATTCACCTATTTAGGCCGCACCACGCGCATTCTGCGCGAAAATAAGGAGGCCTTCACCAATGGATCGTTTGAACCCCTGCTGCCAACACTCATTGATTCTGTGTATGTAAACCGTTGGGATGCCATGGCTAAAAGGATCTTTACGATCTACAGCGTCAATCCCAAAGGGTGTAACGGAAAACTTTTTGAACTGACCGATCCTTCCGGGAATCAGCCCGCTGCAAAAATTGTTGGAAACTACCATTATGTTGACCTTTGGAATCACGAGGAAATAAAGCCGGTTATCGAAAATGACAGGGTATTTATTCCTGTGAAGATCGATGCGTTTGATGCTGCCTGGCTGAATACCCGCCGGGAGGGCAATGTGGGTTGCATTGCAGTGTTTACCAACGACCTGTACGTTGACCAAAAGGGAAGCATCCTGACGTTCAGAGGCAATGACCTCTCTTCTGATAAAATTGTACTGACCGGTGAAAACCCCTCATACCATTCAAAGCAGTTTGTTTACCCCGCCACAACATCATCGGTTGATTACAGGACGCTGTTCACTGGTCCCATTAAAAAAATTGTGATCCGGTTATTTACCGGACCGGACCTGGTTGACGAAAGGGTGGTCACCCCAGGGGTACCTTTTCCCGTTCCTGTTTTAGTCGGGAAAATGGAACAAACATCAAAATGCAGCAATGCTCCGGATGGCATGGTCGACATTCCCGCCGGCAAATTCCGCTTTTATACGAAACGTGATCCGAACACGCTGGAACCCTTTATTGCATTCCCTGATTTCAGCGATACCGTAACCATTGCGATGCCGCACTATTGCATGGATAAATATCCTGTCACCAACAAACAGTTTCAACTATTTATCAGGCAATCATCTTACAGTCCGGCAGATACGACAAATTATCTAAAGCATTGGATTCACGGTGCGCCTCAGAAAGGAATGGAGGATATGCCTGTTGTTTATGTCAGCCCGGCTGATGCAAAAGCCTATGCAAAGTGGGCGGAAAAGAGACTGCCAACAGAACAGGAATGGCAATATGCAGCCCAGGGAAATCACATGTTTAAATACCCGTGGGGAAACATCATGGATTCATTGAAATGCAATTACAACCTCAATTTCACCACCCCGGTGAATAAATTCCCGGAAGGTGCAAGTCCCTTCGGAGTGATGGATATGGTGGGTAACGTGTGGCAGATGACTTCGGATGTCTATGACAACGGGAGTTACTATTTCAACATCATCCGCGGGGGAAGTTTTTATCATCCGACTCAAAGCATCTGGTATGTCACCGGCGGCCCGTTACCTGCAGATCATCCCGAGATGTTGTTGCTGATAGGCCCTGGACTAGATCGCAATGCAACAGTAGGCATCCGTTGTGTAAAAGACGGAGAGTGAAAACCCTTTATTTTTTAACTTTCTTTTTTAGCGGCGTAATTTTAAACAGAAGGCCAAAACCTGTGCTTATGTTATTCCAGATATATTCAGTTGCCCAGGAACTGTTCAAATGACCTTCTGTAGTTAGGTTATAGCCTGCCTGTGAAATGACATAATCCAGGGTGTAATAAAATCCAAACCGTTCGTTGTCATCAAAAAAAATATTGTATCCAAGTCCGATCACGTTGTTTATATACATATCCGATTCCTTCCATTGAACCGGCGGGATGTTTCCTCCATAATATTTATCATAAGAGCCCGAAAATCTTAAATACTGGAAAGAGTAATGAATGAACATATTTTCCCTGCCATAAATATCAAATATATAGAATTTGTAACCGGCTGTCGCGCCTAACCGGGGATTTATTTTATCCTCGCTGAAGCATAGCGCCTGGGTCTTCACAGGGTAAAGAATACCTGCAGAAAATTCATGTTTGCCTGTTCGTATGTATGGAGCGACATAAAACACGCTGATATTCTCCTTCAGGTAGTTCTGGTTTGCCGGGAAGTTGGTAAAGGCGCCGGCAGAGATTCCGAACTCTGATTCGATACTGTTTGACTGGGGAAAAAGTTCCGGCGAAAATACCAGAATCAGCAGAATAGTTAAAAAAGCTGCAATAAACCTTTTCATCGCAATGATTTTTAGCACTGGTGCAATTAAATTAACGCTTCAGAAGCCAGGCATCTTTATAAACGGTCTTCTTCACCTCTCTCAACTTTGCCGTTGCCGCTGCTTTATCAGGCGATTGAAATACTGAAACCCTGATTTTATCATCACGGGAGAGTACATTCGCATCGGGATAATCTCCGGCTTTCAGCGTTTCTGCGAGTTTATTGGCTGCCTCCAAAGGAATGCCGGTCTTGACAATGATGTAATAAACAGCAATTGTCGAATCTGCGGGGGTTGCCGGAGTTGCGGGTTTGATTTTTTCTGGTGGCACAGCTTTCACAGGCAGAGAATCGGCCTTTTTTACCTGTACACTGTCAACTTTGTTAACGATGGTTTTAGCAGGTTTCTGTTTCTTAGGCTTTACCGGAGGGGGCAGGACAGGCTTTACAACAGGTATGACGGTATCCTTAACTATTTCCGGCGGTTTGGCACCGCATACATATGGGTCACCTTCAGGATCGTTCGTCTCTCCGAACCAGGCACAGGCATAGTTTTTATAAACGGCTATTCCGATGGCATTCCATGTTTTTCCCTGCCATTTCCCGGCATTCAGCAGGAAATTGTTAAAATACTCTTCGGTCTGCCAAACCATGAAGATCGTATCTGTAACCAGCGGGTTGTTCTCCCAGTAAACGATTTCATAAGCCTTCGAAGGGTATTTCGTCAGTTCGCGGGGCTTATCCCATACAGAACTCTTTTTATTTTCATCTTTCGGATAGCAGAACGGAGTCCAGGAACCTTTGTTCGACCACGAATGAAAATTACAAGCTCCCTGGTCAGGATGATGGAGAAAAAGATCCTTCACGTGCAGGGCTGCTACATGTGACAGAGATTTTGACAACGGAACAGGAGCGAGGTTATTTTGCCTGCGGTATTCGTTGATCATGTTGTACAACTTCATTTCACCGGCATTGATGCAAAAGTTTGCAGGAACGGCAGGGCCCTGCTTCACAATCGCCTGACCATGTGCAATGTTGCATCCCAGGGAAAGAAGGAGTAACATGGAAAAAGTTAACAGGAAGCCTCTGGATTTCATCCGCATTATTTCTTGTTTTCTGCTGGTAATTTCTGATTGGCACTTACCTCCAGTTTATTGCCGGTATTAAGAAACCTTGCATAAAAAGAGTAGGCACCCAAATTATTTTCAATTTTCAAAAGAAGTTTATTCCACCCCGGTTTCATCTTCAGTTCAATTTCAGCCTGGTCTGGCTCGGCTATGCGCTCTCCCAGGTATCGGTATAACTCCTGTCCGTTGAAGAATACCTTGCAGCCGTCGTCGGAACCGATAAATAGCATGGTTTTGCGTGTATCCGGCGAATAAATGTACGTAACGGCATAAGTTACAACCAATTCATGCGGATTGACCTTGTCGCTGAACGACATGCAGCCATTCTCAGGGGTTTGTACGTAACTCCAGCGAATTGGTTTCCCTCCGGACCCGATGTATTCTTTCTGAAGATCGACCAGCTTTTCCGGGAGATAAGCCGAATCGAGGCCGCGCCGCATCGAACCAATCTTGCGGGGATTCGGAAAAGGGCCAAGGATATTCCATTCAGGGATATAAACCCTCCTGGGTTCCATGCTGATGCCGTCGATACCGACAGAATAACCTTTGGATAATGCATCTTTCCCGGTGATACCAAACCTGATATCAATCGATTGGCCCTGGTTTTTCAGATCTTTCAGGGTCACTATCCCGCTTGGCAGGACGTGTGGTGAATACCCGACTATTTTCCCTGCCTTGATGCCGTTTACGAAAATATCTGCATTGCCCAGGTCCGGTCCTGTCGAATAATAAAGGTTCATGTCATAAACAGACTCCTTTAATCCGTTAAGGTCCAGTCCAAAAGATGATTTATCATGTGCTTCAACAAGAACCTGGTTATTTTCTCCCCACTCCGGACCATCGTCGGACATATCCATAACCCTCGATTTAAGCCCTTCAAGTTTGAATTTCAATTTCTCAGCTTCAAACATGCGGGCCGGTTTGACAATGCGTAGCGGGATGCGCTGACCGGCAATCGGGAACCGGGGAAAAGGTTTATGAGGCTCCATCTGGTACCAGAAAGCAGTTGAACTGTAGTCGGCAATATCCTGGTTCCCGTGGCCGTGTTCGATCGTTACCTTGATGTTTTTCTTAAACGGAATCGGATCCAGGATAAAAAAACGGTACGCTGAAATCTGGCCAAGTGTATCATTTTTATAAATCAGTCCGCTGTAAGGGCCGGCAAATTCACCTTTGCTAAAGTACCATGCTGCTGAAAAGAAGTCCTCGGTTCCTGTTCCGTGGATTGACGGCTTTTTCTCACCGTCCACATAGATCATTTCATCCCCTTCCAGGAATTTCAGTCCACCGTCGTACGACTGCAGATTAAGGTTTACGCCGGCCAGGTGACCTTTGCCCTCCGCTTTAAGGATGACAAAATTCGAATCGTAATTGGTCCTGATGCTTCTGTTCCATTGTGCATGAAAATATGCAACGTCAGATTCAAGCGCACCTTCGAACTTTTGATAATCAACCTGGTAGAAAAATCCATAAACCTCCTGCCTGGTTTCATTTGCGATTTCAATTCGCGCCCTGCCTTCAAACGGCATCGGGAAATAGCAAACATAGCCGCCGCTTGTCATGCCGATATATTGAGAAACGTACTGCCTGTATTTGAACCCGCATCCGAAGAAATCGCCAAACGGAACCTCCACAGACGGCTTTGTTTCATCATCCCAGTATATTCTGACAACCATCCTGCGGAGAAAATACGGATCGCGCGAGTCGATGGCAAACCACATCCGGACAATCATCCCGGGTCCTTCAGCATCGAAAATGGTCACTGTTTTGCCGGGAGCGATGCTGATCCGATCGTTATTTCCCCCGGATGTATCGTAACTTGAAACCTGGATCAGTTTGCAGTTTTTAAGGTAGGGCAGGGCCGCCGGCGACAATAAATGCTGTATATCCGTACGGTAGCCGGTGTTGCAGGATGACAGGCCGAACAACGCCAGCAATCCTGGCAGCACAGCCTGTAAAAAAAACTTTCTCATAAATGATCTTTCAACGCACAAAGGTAGTCTATTTCTGATTTTCATCAATCAGCAATTTCGCGATGATCGCATCCCAGATATAGTTTGGCGGACAGTTCAGCGTTTCATTATCCGGGCTGTAGGACTCCCAGTAGTTGTGGTTCTTTGACAGCTGGACCGTCACCGCACTGACCATTTTTCCGGCCAGCTGGCGGGCAAGGTCATTGTACCCGTATTGCCGCAATCCATCGTAAACCATGTAATCCCACAGCATCCACACCGGGCCGTTCCACTTGCAGCAGTAGTCGACATACGGACTGTACCACTGATCCTGCGCCGAAAGTGTTGGCACACCATATTTTCGCCAGAACTTCGTAGTATCGGTGAGTGTCTGGATCAACCGGGCAGCCCGGTCTTTAGGAGCTGCTTCAGCCCACAATGCCAGGAACCCGATGATTTCCTGCCTTCTCAGGTCACGCGTCATGAACCGGAAGGAGTGGTCCTTCTTGTTGACCGAGTAATAAAACCCCGTTGAATCATCCCACATCCTTGTGTTAACCAGCTTTGAAGTAGTGTCTGCAAGTGACCGCCATTTTTTTTCATCGCCGGTTTTTCCAAGGATACCCGCCATCCTTGCGAGGCTTCGTTCTTCCTTGATCACCATCAGTGTCAGATCAAGACACTCCAGCTCGTCCGAAATGTCCTCTTTATCCACATCCAGGTATCTTTCGGCCGAAACCTGGAAAACGGCGTTGTACCAGTCACGAACATTCTCGATGATGCCGTATGGCCCCCATTCAAAGGTCCCGTCATGATCGGTGTCGCGGTTATTGATGAGCCATTCAACATACTTTGAACCTGATACATACGCATCGGAGAGGAATTGCCGGTCTTTACCGGCTTTGTAAACTTCAAGGTTTATCCAGCTGTAAAACGGGGCGGAGGTGGTCGACATGTTATTATGAGGGTAATCCTGGAGCCCGCGCGGCCCGTGGCGGTATGCGATCAGACCGTCTTCCCGCTGCTGCTCCATGTACACGCGCTGTGATCCTTCAGCCGATTTCGGATCCATATACGAATATGCCATCATGCTGAGCGATTCATGCAGCACCTGGTGGCCGTGACCCCATCCCCACAGCGGGTTACGGGAAAAAACATAGAAGTTATACTTCGTCTTTCCTGCCGGGGGATACATGCATCCGCGGGCGAGGTTGAAGGCACTGAGATATGCGAGTTTTTCCGGCTGGCTTTTAAAAGCAATTTTCGGAACTTTTGCATAAAGGATCAGGTTGTCTTCGTAATAGGAGCGAAGCATGAAATTTTTTACAGAATCAACCGTCCTGATCAGTTTTGCAGGATCTTCCTTTTGATCCTGGAATCCGCGGAGGTAGCGAAAACTTACCGACTCACCTGGCTTCAGCCTTTTCTTGAGATGAAGTGCTATATAATCAACGTAACCAGCTTGTTTCATATTCAGTGAATCCGTCCGTTTGTCTGAATAGAAATCAGTTTTGATGGCATTGTAAAAGTCAGACATATCACCGGAATAACCTCCATGGGATGCAGTTTGGCGGTTCGTGGTAAAAAAATCCCTGACCCTTGCCGGGTACCCGTATTCCGTCTTAAGGCTGCTGATCAGGCGATAGGAACTTTCGTACCGGTGCGTCACATACCCGTCCGATTCCTTGTCATACCTGACCATCTCAAGCGAATCGTTGCCCGTTTCCAGGATCGGGTAAACCGCCACTTCATGGGGAATTTTGTCGGTGTTTCTCACCTCCATATCCACCATGGCGATAGATGAACTGTAAACGAAGAAGGTCTCTTTAACCCGTATTCCGCGAAAAGGCTCGTATTCCAGGATGGCCATGTCAGGGAATGAAAACTTCACAACCGGCTTTGCAAGATATTCGCCGATGTTCGGGATCACAACCTCATCGACCTTCCATACACAGAACATGGTGCCGGCATGATCGGACGAATAGCTTACTGGCCGGCAATCGGAATAATAATCCATCTTGTAAGCCTTGTCCCCATATAGCTGCGAACGAGCCATGGATGCGGCATAGGTGGTGTACAGCGGATCATTCGCCCGGGCGCTGATGCGCACATAGTCCTCAATGGGTTTAAATTGCTGGGCTGCCAGGGCAAATCCGTAAAGGCAACCCCAAAGAAGAAATGTTGTTTTTTTCATAAAAAGGTTTCTGAAAATAAACATGCTAAATCTCATCTGATCTGATGAACTTCACTCCACCTGCAGAGGAACGCACGACCCTGATCATGCATTGTGCCACTGCGGATGCCCCAACGCCCCTGTATTTTTTCAAACCGCCGATCAACAGCGGGTTTAATACTTTCATTGCAGCGATGGCGGTCTTCTCGCCAGTACGGAATTCTTTGCGTTCACCAAGCAAAAAGGAGGGCCTGACGATATAAATTCCCTGGAATGAGATCTTTTCAATGTCTCGTTCCATTTCGCCTTTTGTCCGGAGATAGAAGTTTGAGGATTTTGCATCAGCCCCGATGGAGGAAACGACCGCAAATCCCGTGACTCCCGCTTCGTGACAGGCCCTTGCGAATGCAACAACATAGTCATGGTCGATGATGTATTGTTTCTCCTTGCTGCCGGCGGTTTTGATGGTTGTACCGAGACAGCAGTATCCGTGATCGGCCTTCACTCCTTCAAAAACTCCCGGCAACTGTACGAAATCAATAACTTTCTGTTCCAGTTTCTCGTGAGTTATATCGAGTGGTCTCCTCACCACCGCGATGATTTTATGATAACCGGGATCAGATAGCAATTGCTGCAGCAATTGCGTACCCACCAGGCCGGTGGCGCCGGAAATAATTGCAGTAAGCATAACAGGATTTTCCATGGTACAATTATAATATGTTAATTATTAGCGCACTGGGAGTGAAGGACCTTTTACTCCTGGCTCCCGGTCCAGGCCCGAATCAATAAGGAAACGCACGGCAGTCCCGGCCCAGATGTAGGTTTTGTTCCATCCCGCCTGGCGGTCGTCGGCACTGTAAAACTCCCAGAAAACATGATCAGTCTTCAAATGGAAAATCATATTGTCGAGCACTTTCCCGGCAAGTTCACGCGCCTCAGTTTTATAGCCATAATCCCGAAGCCCCTGGAAAAGCAGGTAATTCCATTGAACCCATACAGGTCCGTTCCAGTAGCCGATGGGACAATAATAGTCACTTGCCGCAGAGAGGGATGGAATTCCATAGGGCCTCCAGAATTCAGTAGTGTCCCGCATTTTTTCAACCAGAATTTTTGCCTTTTCTGTGTCGGCAATGTCGGCCCACAATGGCAGAAAACCAATTATCTCCTTTATTTTCAGGTCATTGGGCGAATGAAAACGGAAAGACTGATTATTTTTGTTCACATTGTAATAAAACCCGGTCGATGGATCCCACATGGCGTCATTGATTAATTTGCTCCTGTGAACGGCATCTGCCTGCCACTTCAAGGATTCCTCCGCAAGCCCCAGTTGCCTGGCCATTTCGGAAAGGGATTTCGCTTCCATCACCAGCATCGAATTTACATCAGGCCCTTCGAAACCGGCTGCCCACCCGACTTTGTCCCAAACGGCTACCCGCGCATCCCGGACCGATTCCAATTCGGCATGCGCACCCCATTCGCACAATCCGTTGTTGTTCGAATCCCGGTTTGCAACATAAAACTGGTAAAATTTTTTGCCCGAATAATATGCATCTTTCAGAAACTGCCTGTCACCGGTGATGTTAAAGATTTCAAGGTTCTCGTAGTTGAACCATGGGGCCGAACTGGTCGGTTTTCCATTGGTTTCTATGGTTTCATTGAGATATGGCCCGGTGCGGTAATTGATGTACCCATCGGGTCGCTGGCGATCCATAAACACCCGCTGGGAGTTCATCGCACTTTGCGGATCCATGTATGCATACGCAGGCATGGCAAGGCTTTCATGAAAAACCTGGCCGCCATATCCCCAGCCCCACTTCGGTTCGCGGGAAAACACATAATAATTTTGTTTGCATTCGCCTTCCGGCGGCATCATGCATTGGCGCATCAGCGAAAAAGCGCTCCAGTACAGCATTTCCTGGTTCCTGTCCACAAAATTCAGCTTTGGGATCTTCGTATACGCCTTTTCATCCTCTTTGACAAGCTTTTCAAGGTCAACATTTTCCCGCATCCCATATCCCGCATCCCGCATCCCATATCTTTTCTCATCAAGGCTCACTGAAACCCTGAACGAGGTTGCATCCCCCGGGGACAGCATAAAGTTCCTGCTGCGTATGATTCCTTTTACAAATTTGCTGTTTCGCTTCAGAAGAATCATGGACTTTCTGAGTTCCGCGAATTGGTCAAGGTCTGCGCCAGTATTTCCATGGCGGGTTGACCGCACAAATGCCGACCCTGTCGGGGTTATGCACCCGGTAATGTTCCATAACCCTGTCAGTGCCTCTGCAAGCGGAATATTATGTTCTCTCATCCATCCGTCGCGCACTTTGTTCAGAATAAATGAAAAACCCTCCGGATTACCCTGGTGGTCCATATCAAGCATGCTGTCTGCCGATGGATAATACAGGTATGGGATTGCCGTTATTGCAACCGGGAAATGGCTTTCGTTCACCAGGCGATAACTCACTATTGCCTGGTTTGAACTGTAAACAACAAAAAATACCTCTACACGCACATCCTTCACCGGGTAATAATGATACCTTACCAGGTCGCTGTAAGAAGTTGTGACGACCGGTTCACGGTAAAGTTCCCCCAGTTTAAACAGTACCCGGTTTCCGTATTGAAACGCAATGCCGATATTCGGACCATCCCTTGAGATAAATTCCACTCCCGCTTCGTCATCGAACCATGAAAACTCATATCCCTGGTCGGACTTGTATTGCGTGCGCGACGGCGGAGCAGCATATGTTGTGTAAAGTGCATCTGCCCTGGTGGCACTCAGTCCTGACAGGAATTGCGCGGTTGCATCAAGGCCAGGCTGAATGAGGATAAGAAATAACAGGAACCTTCTTTTCATCATCTTTAGTGTCTTGGCGTTTTTGCGGTGAATAAAACGTTGTGTCTCATCCCTATTTCAGGTTAACTCCAATGATTTTTGTAACATATTTCAGACCGGTTCTTCCGAAGTCAACGCTGAACCTGTTTATGTGGCCCGACTGATTAATAAACTTCGCATTTTCAGATGTTAACAGATCCGGTCTTCCTGACCAGATTTCGAGAATTCCCGAACTGCCGGCCTTTCCTTCCACTTCAACATTGTACACGTTTCCCTCCAGGTTCGCCGATAAAATCCGCATCCCTTCGGCCGCGTCCCCCGGTTTGGGTTCCGCAATCACAGGCAATGCAGAAATCCCGGCTTCAGTTTCGACAACCAGGTTCGACGCGGATCGCAGTTCAAACGAAACGATAAGGGTCATGGCCCGTGGAGATTTGAACGTTGTAAAAGGAATCTCTTTCCCGTTGAGCGAAACTTTAAAAAAACCCGTGCCTGCAGGAAAACAGGGCATGAACTCAACATGCACCGGTGCACCATGGTCCAGTGAGAACCTGTATTCGACAGTTCCGCCGGTCCGCTTAAAATAAAAACCAGCCAGCTGGTCTGCCATCCGGATATTTTCCACATGCAGCGAATCCCACTGCGGGGGAACCTGGGGGGAAAGACAAATCTTATGTTCCTGGGCTTTGACATCCAGCCCAAGCATACCTTCGATGGCCGGCTGCAACACCATTGTTTCAGACCAGCATTGATGGGCACATACCCCGGAAGGCTTGTATTCGGCTCCGTTCAACACCTCTTCCACGAATCCAAGCCCCCAGTTCTTATATACATCCAGGTTATTCATCAGATGGAAAAATCCCTGGATGGGATTGCCCGTGGAATATTCTGCCAGGGAAGCCCACCCGGTGAACAGGGGCCAGACACTTCCGTAATGGTACCCGGATGGCTTGAACAACGGGCTGTCATCCCTCAGGATGCGTACGCCCCAGTTGGTGGAGAATGCATTGCCAGCAACGTATTTTAAGGCCAGCGAACTTTTATCGCGGTCGGTCATCCTGAAATAAACGGGTACCGCCGGAAGGATGGTCTGCTCGCGGCGAAACGATCCGTCGATGTTCTTTCCGTATGCAAAATACTGTTGCTGGTCGCTCCAGAAATCGCTGTCAATTATTTTCGCCTGTTCTTCTGCTTCCACCCGGTAACTGTCCGCTTCAATGTCTTTCATAAACCTCGCCATGTTTGACGCCTCGTTCAATGCAGCGCCCCAGGAACCGGCCATATAGATGGTCGCATGAGAGCCGTAAAGTTCACCGCCTTCCACCCATCCGTGCCCGACATTGGTGTTTTCGATCAGGTGATCCCGGTCCGTATCGGTTGAAAAACAAAAGTTGATGGCACGCTTCACATTCGGCCATGTTCTCCGCAGAAAAGCCGTGTCGTTTGTGTACCTGAAGTATCTTCCGGCCAGCACAACGTAAAGTGGCGTGGCATCTGCGGCATCGTAATGGATGAGTCCGGAGGTGCTGGCTTCGTGAAGTATTTTTCCGTTCAGATCCTGGTACTTGTTGAAGAATTCAAGCTGGGACTTCACTTTTGCAAAATCGCCATAGTCGAGCAATGCAAAACTGCTCCATTCTGCGTCACGCCCGAAATACCAGCCGTAACCAGGCCTGCCGTTTACTTTGTGGCCCCCGTCCCAGCCGTTACGGGTCGTGGAATACCCGGCAACAAGGGCTGATCCCATCCCCGGGGTGTTGACGAAAAACCGGTCGGCGGCCAGCAGCGACCAACGGTAACCTGTATTGAAATCCTGGTCGGGGGTTGTGATCATCAATTTTTTGGAGAGAATGTCAAGGGAATGTCGCATGGCGTTCCGATAAATACGGCCCGGATCATGAACCGCCGTGCTAAAATGGCTTTTAGTTGCTGCATATCCTTCGCTGGTGGCGCTGAAAACCACATCAAGGTTATCATTCATCTCCAGTTTGTACGAAAGCAGTGCTGCAACCTCGATGTCGCCGGTTGGGATGCCATGAAAAGAGCTGTCTGCCTTGTTATAATTAAATCCTTCGAATTGTCCCGAGAGATGCTGAACGGGCTTCTTCGTCCCACCGATCACCAGGTTCAGATCACCCGATTGATCCTGGATGTTAAATGCATCGAGGTCATAATCCCAGGAATGGCACATTGAACCGGTAACCTGGTCGGAGTAGGGCCACATCCACCGGAGATTTGATTTAAACCGGATAATCAGCTCGGCAGGGTAGACCCCCCGGTATTCGTAATGAATTACCCCGTTTGGTTCAGTCGGATCATTCACAACCAACTCTTTGAGGTAGGCCCTTGGAAACTTGTACTGCCGTGAAAAATATGCAGGATTGACCGATATCCCGGGGCGTTCGTCCCTGAGCCAGAAAACTGAATCCCGGTAAGCAAACTTTATCCCCACTTCGTAATCCCTCAAAGCCATGAACGGATGAGCCCATATCTCTTCAATGCCGCCCCGTTCGGTACCCATTGTCAGCATGCGTTCGCCGGCCACGTCCCAGAAATTTTCCGAGGCAAAACGTCGCTTTAAGTCAATGTCGGATGAATGTTCATCCCATTTAGCCGAAGGGGAGACTGCAACAAGCATCTGGTCTGTCGGAACCGGAGCAGGACAACCCGTAACCTGGCGGGGTGCATAGTTCCAGTAAAACCTGGGCTGGCCTGCATACTGATCGAGGAGATACCTGAAACAATTCAGGGTGAATAAATCAAGATGCGCACTGTTGGCGTTCAAAAGGCTGAAGTTCATATAGCCTCCCACTGCCAGCACTTTGCCTTTTCCGGGAGTGTACTCCAGAACCATTTTAGATTCTTCGCGCAGGAAAATGTAATCCCAGTCAACTGCAATGACTTTCCCCTGCTGTGGAATATAGTTCCCGAAAAAACCGGTGATCCCGGTTGCTAAATCCGATGAAGGCCTGCAAAGATAGGCGCCGCCATTGAGCCCGGTAAATAAAGGATGTTCCCTGAATGCATGAAACCCCAGGCGCCTTCCGTAACCGTCATCGGAACATTTTTTTATGCTGTCCTGCAGTGGCTGTGATTCAAACCCAAGATCATTGAGGTAATGCAATGCCCGGAGCGAGAGCAGGAGCCTCCCGCCATGTTCCGTGTATGATTTCAATATCCGGATAAGCTGAGAATTTGTTTGCCCATCTGAAAGGGCACCGCTGTCGGGCCTGTGAACCCAAAGCAACGAAAACCGGTCAATGCTTTTCGACTGCTTTTCCAGTTCCTTCATGGTAATATATTCTGCAGAAAACAGGTCAAATCCCTTTAAAAAGTCAAAAGCGCGCTTGATTTCATCAGTGGATTTTTCATAGGGCTGCAACGCTATAAAACCGATAACAGGCTTATTAAGTGAATTTTGAGCAACTTTTTTTCCGGATAAGGAAATTGTGTACATCCTCATGCTCTGGCCCTTGACAGTCTGTGAAAGTGCTTCTGTTGTTGACAACAATGCAATGAACACTATAATTATTATAAGAAACCTGCGGGCTGCCATCATAACAATCTGGTTAAATCCTTCAAGGAATGAATTACCGGGACACCCAATTGCGCCAGTCGCCATTCGCTGTGGTGCCCGTTGGAAACAAGGATGCAGTCCATCCCGATCGCTGCTGCTACCTCGGCATCGTGACGCGTGTCCCCGATGAACAACATTTGATTTCTGTCCGCTCCGATCTCCTGCACCAGTTTCAAACCGACGTCGATCTTTCCATGGGCATAATGATCATCGAGCCCTTGAATGCGCTCAAAGTAACCGTAAACGCCCAGGGTCTTTGTTTCAGAAAGCAGTTCGTTCTGCTCCCGGGCCGAAAGAATATTCTGTGAGAATCCATGCGCTGCGATCAACTGGAGCACTCCCATTACTTCGGGATGCAGGCATGTTTCATTATGGCGTTTGTTGTACCGTACGATAAATTCCGTGCCCACCTCATCAAACGGCTCTTTATCAAAGTCATATCCGAGTTTCACATAATAATCCCTCACCGGGAAGTCGAATAACTCCCGGTATTCCTCCACGGTTTTAATAGGCATGCCGCGCTCCTTCAGCATGCCGTTCATTACATCCACACAAAGCCAGGCATCGTCGAGCAGGGTACCGTTCCAATCCCAGATGATGTGCGTGTAGTTTTTCAGTTCAATCGTCATTTATATGTAGTTTTGTGCTTGATTTTCCAAAAATAATGAAAAAACCGTCCTGACCGTGATTTTTGATGCCCTGAAAGGTCCTCTGAAAGAACTTGAAAATTGCGCGCTGTGCCCGCGAAACTGCCGTGCCCACAGAAATATAAGAGCAGGTGTTTATTGCAACAGCGATGATTCGTTCAGCATCGCCTCCATCTGCATCCACAAAGGGGAGGAACCGGCCATCAGCGGACCCGATGGAATCTGCAACGTTTTTTTCACCAATTGCAACCTTCGCTGCATTTACTGTCAGAACCACCAGATCAGCGACAACCGGATCAGCCGGGCTTCAAATACCATGAAACTCGAAGATGTGGTCGCACAGATCACTTCAATTCTCGACCAGGGAATCAACCGGGTCGGATTTGTTTCGCCGTCGCATGTCATCCCGCAGATGCTTGTGATCATTGCGGCGGTCCGCTCCCTTGGATACCGGCCTGTGTGGGTTTACAACACAAACGGATATGATAAGGCCGAAACCCTCAAAATGCTGGAAGGGATTATCGACGTCTACCTGCCAGATTTCAAGTACATGGACCCTGAACCAGCCCGGAAATATTCCGGGGCAGTTGACTACCCCTTTCATGCATCAAGGGCTCTTAAGGAAATGTACCGCCAGAAAGGAGCGGCCCTGATTACGGGTGAGGATCAAACCGCAGTATCCGGGATCATCGTCCGTCATCTCGTTCTGCCCGGTCATGTCGATAACAGCATCAGCGTGCTCAGGTTCCTTGCAGAGGAAATATCCCCCAAAATTCATATCTCGCTGATGTCTCAGTATTTTCCTGTGAAAGGTGTAAAAAATCATCAGCAGCTTGGTCGTACCATTACCTCTGCAGAATACATTCAGGTGACGGATGAACTGGAGAACCTTGGCATGTTCAACGGCTGGACCCAGGAGTTTGAAAGCAGTGAATTCTACCGCCCCGACTTCAACACCCGGCATCCCTTCGAAAAATAAGCATCCCGCATCCCGTATTCGCATCCCGTATCTCTTCCCCCGCACCCCGTTCATCGTCAAATTCAACCCGGTCAAAGAAAATTCTTTGGATGTTATGGTTTACTCATTACATTTGAGCCCTGAACCACCTGTTAGAAATATTTCAACGTTTTATCCCAATCCATAAATCGATATTTTTATGAAAAAAACTTTTGCGCTGTTGTTTGCCTGCCTTATGCTGGCATCGGTTTCCACCGGTTTTTCCCAGGATAAAAAATCCGATTCCGGTTACGTATTTACAATGGTAAAACAACTTCCGGCCACCTCTGTCAAAAACCAGTATCGTTCGGGAACCTGCTGGAGCTATTCAGCAATTTCATTCCTTGAATCGGAACTGCTTCGTACAGGCAAGGACACATTTGACCTTTCCGAAATGTTTTGTGTACGGAATGCTTACTCCGATAAAGCAACGCTTTATATCAGGTTTAACGGGAAACACAATTTCGGTGGGGGTGGAGCTGCACACGATGTAACCAGTGTTCTCAGAAAATACGGCATGATGCCCAATGAAGCTTATTCCGGAATGACCATCAATGAACCAAACCCCGTTCACGGCGAAATGGATGCTGTTCTGGAAGCCAATGTGGAAGCAGTTCTCAAGAATTCGAATAAAAAGCTCACGCCGGTCTGGCACCAGGGATTCAACGGGTTGCTCGATGCTTACCTTGGCAGTGTGCCCGAGAAATTCACATACAAAGGCAAGGAATACACCGCGAAATCGTTTTCAGACATGATGGGACTGAACCCGGATGATTATGTCGAACTCAGTTCATATACCCATCATCCGTTCTATTCAAAGTTTATCCTTGAGGTTCCCGATAACTGGGAAATGGGGGAGGTTTACAACCTGCCACTCGATGAATTGATCCAGGTCATTGACAATTCCATCAACCAGGGTTATACGGTTGTGTGGGGTGCCGATGTCAGTGAAAAAGGGTTTGCATGGAAAAGCGGTGTTGCAGTCGTTCCGGATAAAAATGCTGCGGAAGTGGCAGGTATGGAGAGCGGAAAATGGTCAAAAATGTCGGATGCCGATAAAGATAAACTGCTCTATAAATTTGACAAGCCAAATCCTGAAAAAAAGATCACCCAGGAGATGCGCCAGCTTGAATTTGACAATTACCAGACCACCGACGACCACGGGATGCACATCACCGGCATTGCCAAAGATCAGAACGGAGCACAATATTATCTCATAAAAAATTCGTGGGGTACAGATGGCAGCCCGTACAAAGGCTATTTTTATGCTTCAGAGCCTTACGTAAGACTGAAAACCATGGATATCATGGTTCATAAAAATGCCATCCCCAGGGAAATCAGGAAAAAACTGGGGATAAATTAGGCCCGGTTATAAATTTTGCCTGATTTCTTCAAGAAGTTCATCAAGGTATGATATTTCAGCCTCTACCATGATCACACCATTCTCTTCATCATTCTGAATGGCCTTCACAAAATCATTGCGATTCATAGCGGGTCCGCTCATTGCCTGTGACTTATAATCCGGACCTGATATCTGGCGTTCTATGATGAGTTTTTTCTGGTCAGATTTTGAGAGTGTTGACGGCAATATTATATCCTCTATTTTGTCCACAATCTCATTGTAAAAAATGAATTTATGGCGCTTAGGATCATAACACAGCGGTTTTTTGCGGTTCACTTCGTCTATTTCAGGCATTGCCATATTGTATCTGTTTAAAATTCATGAAAATGACCTGCATGAATAATCAATGCTCACATTATTTCATGCAGGTCATGTTATTACTACTCGTCGGCTAATTCTCCTGCTGCAACCAACGCATTTTCCTTCTCCAGGTTTAACAGCGGGAAGCAAATTTTAACATAGCGATAGGGCAAAATCACAGTGGAACCATCTCCCAGAAGTTTACAATGGTCCCTGTCGTATTTTAACCAGGTTCCGGCTGCACTTCCTGGAATGCCGGGTTTTGTCAGTTGAAAGTTGAAATTTGCAATGGTAGCATTGTATGCTTGCTGGGCAGTTGAGCCATTGGCCATGGCAATGTCGAAGGTACTGTCGGCCTCGGCAAAACATAAAAACTCGTTAACCGGAGTCGCAGCGTTGTCCCAGACAAGGTGGAAATTTTCGGTGTAACCAAGGTAACTTTTTGCACCTTTTGTAATTGTATTTGGTCCGAGTTGACCGGCTGTTTGACAACTTAGAAAATGAATCGCCTTACCTGAAACTTCGGCCGGATCATAATACCCTACTTCAAGGATGTGATTCCCGTTGTTACCGGTATACAGCGAATAGGAGCCATGGCCGATTCCGCTAATATAAACAGTAAGACCATTTTTTGCTTCAACAATGAAATTATTTCGAACATCATTGGTGCCGGTAAGTGCGATAACTGTGAAACCCCGTGAGGCAAATACCGGGTGTACATGCGATAACCGATAAGAGGCAAAAGGAGAAGTTACTCCATCAGTGGTATTCTCGCAAAAAAGTGCACGCGTTTTCATTTTCAACAACATGCATTTCTTAATTGGCTTCCAATCCGGGACGATAGGGATAGGCTTAATCGGTGAAACTGGTAATACCAAAGGTTTTATATTGATGTTAGCCATCAGTTCACTGCAATACCCCATTTCTGCCTCAACCACAGTTTTTCCAAATGAATCCTGCCTTTTCACATGATCAATGATTTCTTTTTTAGTGAGCAGCCCAACACCAATAATCCCGAGTTTGAAATCCGGCTCAAGATTATATCTTTCAGTGGTCAATTCCACCTGCTGATTTTTGGTCAGCGTAAGTAAAGAACCTAATTGGAGGCTGGGTTCTGAAAGAACTTCTCCTGCTGTAATAAACTTGCCGGAAGGTGAGAAACCGATCGGCTTCTTTGCTGCAAAATCCTTAAAATCCAATTTTCCTATTTTCATATAAATATCTCCTGTTTTTAAATTATAACTATACAAAATTAATATCTTAACAAGTTGTTTGATTTTTAATTCGGTTTCATTGAAATAGTGGTGGGCTCCTTGCAAAATGTAATCGGAATTCGCTTTTCCGATGGAATTGTAACCCAACACAATATTTTAAATGTATTGTGGATTTACAAAAAATATCAGGCGGGTGGCCGACAGTTATCATTATCTGAGTTCAAAACATTCAATAACCTTCTGTATTCGCTCGATGTAGCGAATATTTGATATCAAAAACTACAAATTCATTGATAAACTGGGCGTAAAAATAATAATTACTGATACGAAAGTCAAGTAGATGTTAAGTAAATAGTCATATAATGCTAATTATTTATTTATTTTATCAAAATGGTTCGCTATACATTATTCATATACTACTGTTTTTCTGCATTTTAAATAAATATTAAATATCATAATGGCAATTAAAGTATTAATGTTAGGTATTAATGCGTTATATTACGCTTTAAATCAAACAACTAAGACAATAGCGGAATCAGGTATGGATATCCTCACGGCATTTCAATCACCGGGCTGAAGATTTTGTTTATTGCCAGGTACCTGTTACAGAATGAGATTCCATGGTCTTCACCAACATTCGGAGATAATCATTTCGCTTAATCAATTTTGCCCCTAAATTCAGAAGGTGAGAGGTTTCAACCTGGCAATCGATAAATCTGAAACCATATTGCCTGCATCGGTCCACCAGGGCGCTGAATGCAACCTTTGAAGCATTGTTCATTTTAAAGAACATGCTTTCGCCAAAGAAGGCAGCGCCCAGTGATACGCCGTACAAGCCTCCGACCAGTTCTTCCTGGCAATATACTTCTGCGGAATGGGCATAGCCCAACTCATGCAGTTTTTCATAGCCGTCGATGAATTCCTGGCTGATCCAGGTACCATCCTGCCCAGGCCGTGGTGCATCTGCGCATTCGCGGATTACCTTACCAAAGGCAGTGTCGAACTTTACGCTGAACCGGTTGCTGCGAATAATCCTTTTCAGCGAACCGGGAATCCTGAATTGCTCAGGAAACATCACCATCCTCGGATCAGGTGAGTACCAGAACACATCGCCCTCCTCCATGAACCATGGAAAAATCCCGTTTGCGTATGCATTGATCAGCCGTTCAGGTGACAGATCTCCGCCGATTGCGATCAACCCGTCCGGTTCAGCCTCATCGACCGGCGGGAAAACGGGTTCTTCAGGTAAGAGATAGACGGTCATGGGATACGGGATGCGGGATACGGGAAGCGGTTTGGTTTATTTGTCACAGGGATATGGCATCAAAGGCGGTGAGTAATTTCATGCAAGCCATGTCAATCTCGTCATTGGTGATGGTCAGCGGGGGAGCGATGCGAAAAGTTGCGGGCATGAACAGGTACCAGTCCACGATTAAACCCTGTTTCAGGGCCGATTCCATAAACAGGCCTCTTTTTTCGGGGTTTGCAAGGTCAATGCCAAGAGCCAGTCCAACCCTGCGTATCTCTCCGATCGCGGGATGGCCGGAAAGTTTATCGGCAAACATAGCCCCTTTCTCCTCAACCTTTTGCAGCAGACCTTCTGTCAGAAGCACTTCAAGCCCTGCCAGTGCTGCGGCACAACTTACAGGGTGACCTCCGAAAGTCGTGATATGTCCCAGCTCGGGATTAAAAGCCAGGGTATCCATGATCTTTTTGGATGCAATGAAAGCCCCCAGAGGCATTCCTGCACCAAGTGCTTTGGCGAGGACGAGGATATCCGGCACAAACTCGTGATGTTCAAAACTGAAAAGCTTGCCTGTTCTGCCCATTCCCATCTGAACATCATCCACGATTATCAACACCCCATCCTTAGCACAGCGCTTTTTCAACTGGTAAAGAAAATATTCCTCCACTGGGATGATGCCGGCTTCAGCCTGCACCAGTTCGATTACAACACAGGCAGTGCGGGTAGATATTTTCTCAAGATGGCAATAATTATTAAACTCAATCAACCTGGTATCGGGCAATAACGGCCTGAATGCGTTTTTAAGGGTCTCGTTGCCAAGAATGCTTAAACTTCCGTGGGTACTGCCGTGGTAGGAATCAATAAAGGATAAAATTTCAGTCCGGCCGGTGAATCGTTTTGCAAGTTTTAAAGCGCCTTCGATTGCCTCACTGCCGGAATTTACAAAATAGACGGAGTCGAGTTTCTCCGGCAAAAGTGACGCCAGCTTTGCGGCAAGAAGAACCTGCGGCGACTGGATAAACTCTCCATAAACATTCAGATGCAGATACTTATCCAGTTGAACCCGGATCGCTTGAAGCACAGCAGGGTGCCGGTGACCGGTATTGCTTACCGCTATTCCCGACACAAGATCGATAAACCGTTCCCCCGATGGTGAATAAAGATAGATTCCTTCTGCCTTTTCAATTTCAAGCCCCATGGGCGAAAAGGAGGGTAATCCAAGGTGCCTGTAAAATAACTCCCGCTCTGTCATCATACAATTTGAGTCCACGAATATACTAAATGGATCCAAGCCCGAAAAGTATTAATTTCGCAAAGTCACCCTGTTACCCTGTTACCCTGTTACCTTGTCACCCTGTTACCTTGTCACCCTGTCACCCTGTCACCCTGTTACCCTGTCACCTTTTTTAATGAACAAGTTCCCCATGAAAAACAAAGTAGTAATCATCACCGGCGCCTCCTCGGGAATTGGAAAAGCCCTTGCCTTTGAATTCGCCAGGCGCGGAGCGAAAATAGTGGCCGCTTCCCGCTCAGGTGTTTCTGATCCTGAATTGTTCAAAATTTCCGCTGATATCCTTGATGTCCGCACCGATGTCACCATTGAATCCGATTGCGAAAACCTTGTTCAGAAAGCAATTGAAAAATTCGGGCGGATCGATATCCTGATCAACAATGCCGGTATTTCCATGCGGGCGCTCTTTTCGGAAGTAGATATTGATGTACTGCGTCAACTGATGGCGACCAATTTCTGGGGAACTGTTTATTGTACAAAATTCGCCTTGCCATACCTGCTTGAATCACGGGGATCGCTGGTGGGTGTCTCTTCCGTCGCAGGATATAAGGGGCTTCCCGGACGAACCGGATACTCCGCTTCAAAATTCGCCATGCAGGGGCTCCTTGAAGTGATCCGCATTGAGAATATGAAAAAAGGGTTGCACGTCCTCATTGCCTGCCCCGGGTTTACCGCATCGAATATCAGGAATGTTGCTCTTTCAAAAGATGGCTCCTCCCAGGGTGAAACTCCGCTCGATGAATCACAACTTATGCCGGCAGAGGAGGTTGCGCAAAGGATAATCTCAGCCATTGAAAACAAAAAACACCGGCTCACCCTTACATCCGTGGGAAAACTGACTGTAATGCTGAATAAATTCTTCCCGAGATTCATGGACAAAATGGTCTACAACCACATGGCCAAAGAACCAAATTCACCTTTTAAATAAACTTACCAGCT
This sequence comes from bacterium, assembly GCA_037141055.1. GTDB lineage: Bacteria > Bacteroidota > Bacteroidia > Bacteroidales > FEN-979 > CAIVAT01. The sequence goes on from JBAXDH010000003.1 coordinate 83,122, forward strand.
TAGCAGTTTACCATTTTACCATCTTCTCAACTCCTCGGATGAAACTGAATAATCGTACTTCTCAGGTAATCCCGGTCAAGATGAGTGTATATCTCGGTCGTGGTGATCGATTCGTGCCCGAGCATCTCCTGCACTGCCCGCAGGTCAGCACCGCCCTCAACAAGGTGCGTGGCAAAGGAATGGCGAAAGGTATGCGGACTGATTTTCTTTTTGATTCCCGCCTTTAATGCCAGTCTTTTAATGATGGTAAATATCATGACCCTGGAGAGTCCCGAACCGCGGCGGTTAAGAAACAATACGTCCTCCTGCCCCTTTACGGCAATTACATGCGGCCTCAGGGATTTCAGGTAAAACATGATCTCCGACCGGGCAATGCTCCCAATGGGAACAAGCCGTTCTTTATCGCCTTTCCCTGTCACTTTAATAAAGCCATCGTTAAAAAAAAGGTTCGATATCTTAAGATTTACCAGTTCTGACACCCGGAGTCCGCATCCATACAAGGTTTCCAGCATTGCCTTATTCCTTTTTCCTTCCGGCTTGCTGAGGTCGATATTCCCGATCAACTGATCGATTTCAGTAACATTCAGGGTGACAGGCAACTTCAGCCCGGTTTTCGGCGAATCAAGCAATTCAGTAGGATCACGCTGCACAATATTCTCCAGGACCAGGTAATTATAAAAAGCCCGTATACCGGAAACAACCCGCGCCTGCGTCCGGGCCGACATGCCCAACTCCGTAATCCATTGCAAAAAAGCCTGAAGATGATGAAGTTCCAGCTTTTCAGGCCCGATTTCCAACCCGTTCAATTCAAGAAATTGCGTTATCTTTGCCACATCATGGAGATAGGCCTCAACAGAGTTGCCTGACAACGATTTTTCAAGCTGAAGATAAGCCTTAAAACCACGCATGTATGAATTCCAGATACTCAAGTCCTGACTATTAATGACATAGGATTAATGGTAACAGGAAATAAATGTATGAAAATATTTTTGTTTTTTCCGGGAAATGGTTTAATTTTGCAGTCCCGAAAAATAAAGAAG